>DATFGJ010000207.1:0-15841 GCA_035249585.1 Lacipirellulaceae bacterium | reverse complement strand
GGAGGACGTAGCCCTTCTCGCCCTTGTTTCCTGGCACCAGCACATACGGCTTGTCGAAAAACCGAACATCGATCGCCTTCAAATCGACGAACTCCTCGATCTCAATCGTCCGCGTCATCTCAGCCGAGGCGTGCTCAAGCTCCTCGTCACTCAACAGCACGTAATTGCCTTCCTCGTATTCGTAGCCTTTGACGATTTTGTCCCAGGGCACTTCCTCGCCCGTTTCTTCGTTGACGCGCTCGTAGCGGACGCGGGCCGCGTTGCGGCTATCGATCAGCCGGAAACTCAGGTCGGAGCGGCGTTCGGCCGAGTACAACACGACGGGCACATTGACCAATCCAAATGAGATATGGCCTTTCCAGATGGGACGCGACATGGCTCTTGCTCCGAAACCGCTCACGATGGAGCTTTTGCGGACACGCTCAGCGGCAGGCGTCGCCCTGCGGGCGAATCGCGGCATAAAAAGCCGGAATCGCGCTGGTGCGCATGGCCTGCTGGTTGATAAAAACGACTCCGCTAGCAATGCTAGCAAGCCCGGTGCCAAAACGCGGCATTTTGACAGGGAGACGGTCAGCGGCGATCGAAGAGAGTAACGGCCGCCGCCGAAACAAGTTCAATATCTGTGCCGCGCCGCGGCGCCATTCGAATGAAGGCGCTCCGTTGCGTGGCGCAGGTCTTCGACAAACTCAGCGCGTTTGCGGTCGCGGTCTTCCTTATCCGGGGCGCGCAAGATGGCGGACGGATGATAGGTTGCCATGAGCCAGGCGGCATCCTCACTCTTAAAGAACTTTCCGCGATGCTTTGTGATGCGGAAGCTGGCGCCCATCATGACTTGGGCGGCCGTTGCGCCCATGCAGACGATGATCTCCGGCTTGGTGACGAGTATCTCGGCGTGCAGCCATGGCTTGCAGGCTTCGATCTGCCGTGCCGACGGTTTTTTGTGGAGCCGCCGTTTGCCGCGAGGCTCCCAGCGGAAATGTTTCACGGCGTTGGTGACATAAACTTCATCGCGCGCGAGCCCGATTTCATCCAGCGCGCTATCGAGGAGCCGTCCTGCCGGACCGACGAACGGTCGGCCTTGCTTGTCCTCTTCATCGCCGGGCGTTTCGCCGAGCAAGATCATCGGCGCATTGCGCGGCCCTTCGCCGAAAACCGTCTGCGTGGCGTTCTTATACAGGTCGCAGCCTTTGCAGGTGTCAGCCGCTTCGCGCAGCGCTTTGAGATTCAGCCGGGGCGGCAAAAACTTCTCGGCGGTTAGATACTGGACCATTATTCGTCCCCCCGACTGGCTATTGCGACGTTGTCGTCCAGCCGACGATGTGGATATCTTGCGGCGCGCACATTACAATGCAAACCGGATGCCCATCACGGTAGGCACGATGATGAAATATCTGATTGCGATCTTCTTATTTGCCGCGCCGTTTACGCGAGCTGTCGCCATCGAGGAAATCAAGATTGAGCGAATATTTGGGCCTGAAATTCCAGGCGAATACAAGCATCCTGCTTCGATCACGGAGCTGGATAACGGCGACCTGTACCTCGTGTACTACGGCGGCGCTGGTGAGTATTCGAGCGACACGGCCGTGTATGGCTCGCGCCTGGCCAAGGGCGGCAGTGAGTGGACCCGGCCGGCCATTATTGCGGATACGCCAGGCCGCTCGGAAGGAAACGCCGTCGTTTGGCAGGCGCCGGATGGGATCGTCTGGCTGTTCTACATCACGAATTACGGCTCCACCTGGTCCGAGTCGCGGATCAAATACAAGCTCTCGAAGGATCGGGCGCAGACGTGGAGCGATTCGGACATACTCACGTTCGAGCTGGGCTCGATGGTCCGCGGCCGTCCGATCGTGCTCAACGACGGGGATTACCTGTTGCCCGTGTACCACGAAACGGGCGGCGACCGCGAATGGACGGGCGAAGACACATGCAGCTATTTCTTCCGCTTCGATCGGAAGACGAAAACCTGGAGCGAGTCGAACCGCATCCATGCGCCGAATGGCAATCTGCAGCCGGCCGTGGTGCAGATTAACGACAACTATCTTGTCGCCTACTGCCGGCCCGGCGGGGATTTCGAGCCCAATCCCAACCGCTTCGTGATCCGCAGCGAGTCGCGCGACGGCGGCGACACATGGAGCGACGGTGAAGACTCGGAGTTCCCCAATCCCAATTCGGCCGTGGATTTTATCAGGCTGCAGAGCGGGCATCTGTTGCTAGTGTATAACAACACAAATGTCGGCGACCGCATGCCGCTTACGGCCGCGATTTCCACCGACAATGACAGGTCCTACCCGCATCGCCGCAACCTCGTCAACCAACCCGGCGACACGGCGGCCTATCCCGTGGCGATTCAAACGCAAGATGGCAAGATCCATGTGGTTTACACGTCTCAAGAACGCACGGTGGTGAATCGCGCAACGTTTGACGAAAGCGCGATCTTGGGGCACAAAGTAGAACGACAAGAAGCAGATTGAAATCCCGTCGTTCAATGTAATACTTGAAACTGCAGCTCTGTTCTAGCGAATCCAGCTCTTGTGATCCTTAAGCCGAGTGGCGATTCGATGAAGCCAGGATGGCGTTATTCCCAGCAGGTCCAGAATGCCCAAGCCAAACTCGGCGAATGACGCCGGCAAACCGGCAGTCACCAAGAACGACTATTTGTTCCTGGCCAGCCTGCTCGCGGGTCGAGACAGCATGCAGCGTGTCGGCAAGAAGGAGCCGCGTGGCAAAATCTTGCGCACATGCGGCGAGATGTACGAAAGCCGCGAGTATGTCGCCGCATACGAAAGCTTCAAGCCGGTGTATGAAAAAATCGTTGCCGACATGGAGCGAGTCTTGGCTCGCAATTTGGACTTTGAAGCAAATGAATTGGCTAAAGAGCGGCGAATTCCCGTTGCGGCGGCCCGGGACAACGTTCAAAAGCTAAAAGCGCACGCGCAGCAGACGATCGACCAGCTCCAGCGCCTGCGGCGCGACCTGGAAAGCAAGCCGCTTGTGCGGCATTATCTGAAAAAGGGGGGAAGCGCGGCCGCCGCGGCCCCGCCCGCAACCGAAGAGCCGGCCGCCACGGAAGTGAACAGCGCCAATGAAACACGGCTTGATGCGAATACCGACCTGTCAATTGACGTAGTGAGTGGAGACGAGCGCTACAAGAAAGCGTCCTACGTGCCGCCCGAAAAGGGCGCCTTGTACTGCGTTCGCGACAAAGAGAAGGGCGAGCGGATCATTCGCGTCATCGGCAAAAGTCCGGACGGCACGCTAATTCAAGTTGAAACGCTCAAAGACGGCCAGCCGTCGAAGCGGCCCATCCAGCTTACGGTGGAATCCTTGGCCCGGCAGGCGGCCAAGGGCTGGTGCAGTTTGCTGCTGCCGGTTGCTGAAACGGACGAGGCTGGCACCGCCGGCAGCAAGCCGTCAGCGGCCGAAGCGTCCGGCAATGCCATCATGCGGCTCGACATCCAGAATTTTGGCCGATGTTGCGCCGACATCAACCGGGCCAACATCAAATTTGATACTCAGCTGATCAAAGACGTCGGCGACGGGCCGTTCCGAGCCGGGCAATACGAGCAGGCGTTCCTGACGTTCGAGCAATTTACGATGAGTTTTGCGTCGGCAGTCGCCACCGGCCGGCAAAAGATTGCCGAGGGCCGCCGCGCGCTGAATGCGGACAAGGGTAATCTCAGCGGCAAAGAAATCCAGGAGCGGACCGCCGCGTTCATCCGCCAGGAGCAGCTGATCCACACGGCCGAACGCGAATTCTCGAAGATCCTCGAAGGCCTGCGGACTTATCTCCGCGCCAACACTCAGTCGCCAAGGCTTTCGACGAGCTGATCGATCTCGCTCAATTGAATTCAATTTTGCTGCAGCGAGGCTGATCCCCTGGGCCATTGACCGGTTACAATCGGAATCAGGGCCGATCAAAGCGGATCCAGTTCGGCACACGAATTAAGGCGAGTCCTATGAGCGAGCAAACGTCGTACTTTCGTTTTTACTCGTTGCTTTTATTGCTGATCGCTGTCGCAGGATGTGATTCCGGCAAGGGAACTTCATCTACGCAGCCCGGCAATCGTTCGACCACCAATGCGGGCGAACGGCTCACCGTGGCCGTCATTCCCAAGGCCGTCGGTGGCGAGTTCTGGGAAACCGTCGAGCAAGGCGCCCGCGACGCTGCCCGAGAGCTTGACGTCGAAATCAAGTGGGAAGGTGCGCTCACCGAAACCGAATTAGCCGAGCAGAACAAGATTATCGAAAACATGGTAAATCTCGACGTCGATGGCATGGCTCTGGCGCCGCTCAGCAATCGCACGATGCGCCGGCCAGTGGAAAACGCCGTCGAGGCGGGAATACCGGTGGTGATCTTCGACTCGGCTGTCGACGGCGACGCCCACGTCAGCTTTGTGGCCACCGACAACAAGGCGGGCGGTGCACTGGCGGCGACGTTTCTGATCGACCGGCTCGGGGAGAGCAAAAAGCGATTGTTTCTCTTGCGGTTTATTCAGGGCACGGCCAGCACCGAGGAGCGCGCCCAGGGATTTATCGAGACGGCGGAAGCCGCCGGATTCGGCGTGCTTGCCTCGCCAAATACCGAGGATGCCACGGTCGCCGGTGCGATCAAAACAGCAAGCAACACGCTGGAGCGCTTCGTGAAGGACGGTCGGCTCGAGCTGGACGGTATCTTCGCCACCAACCTTTACTCGACCGAGGGGATGCTCGAAGCGCTCAAAGACCTCCGCAAAAGCGGCGTGCAGATGGATGTCGTGTTCGTCGGCTTCGACACGAACCCCAAGTTGATCGAAGAACTGAACGAGGGCAATCTCGACGCGCTCGTATCGCAAAAGCCACACCGCATGGGTTACCTGGCGGTGGAAACTCTCGTCAAGCATCTGCGCGGCGAAAAAATTGAGCCCAGAATCGACACCGGCGTGGAAATGGTCACCGCAGAGCGGCTGAAAAAAGAGCCCGAAATTCGAAAACTCGTCGGATTGGAATAAGTGAGAATCAATTAGCTCTGACCAATTAAGAACTACGAGTTGAAGTCATCTTCTAATACTGCCCGACTGGAAATGCGCGGCGTGTCGAAGCGCTTTGGCGCCACGCGCGCTTTGCATCGCGTGAATCTACAGGTACGCCCCGGCGAAGTGCTGGCCCTAGTCGGAGAAAACGGCGCCGGCAAAAGCACGCTCATGAAGGTTCTCTCCGGCGCTCACGCGCCGGACGAGGGCGAGATGTGGCTCGATGGCCGGCCCTATAGTCCGCGCAGCCCGCTCGATGCCCGGCGGCATGGCATCGCGATGATTTACCAGGAACTTTCGCTCGCACCGCACTTGTCGGTCATGGAGAACATTTTGCTGGGCATTGAGCCGACCATCGGTCCGCTCATCCAGTGGTCCGAGATGCGCCGACGGGCTGCGGCGGCGCTTGAAGAAGTCGGCGTCCGCAATGTGCGGCCGGAAACGCCGGTACATCGCCTGTCGATCGCGCAGCAGCAGATGGTGGAGATCGCCCGCTCGGTCGCCTTGGAAAGCCGGGTGCTTGTGCTCGACGAGCCGACCAGTAGCCTGACGCGGCACGACATCGAGCGATTGTTTGCTCTCATCCGATCGTTACGGGCCCGCGGTATTTCCATCATTTACATCTCGCACTTTCTGGAAGAGGTTCAGCAAATCAGCGATCGCTTCGCGGTGCTGCGCGATGGAGAATCGGTCGGCGAAGGCGTAACCGCAGCTACGCCACTGCACAACATCATCGCCATGATGGTGGGCCGCGAAGTGAACGAACTTTACCCGCGGTCCCAGCGTTGCGACGACGGCGAAGTCGTGCTCGAACTGGCGCAATTGCGCGGCATCGAGAAGCCGGTTTCGGCCAGCCTGCAGTTGCGGCGGGGCAGGGTGCTGGGCATCGCCGGTCTGATGGGCGCCGGGCGCACCGAGCTGATGCGCGCGATCTTCGGCTTGGAGCGCGTGGCAAGTGGCGAAATCCGCGTAGGCACTTTTTCCGGCCGCTCGACGCCGCAGCGCCGCTGGGCGCAAGGCGTGGGCATGGTGAGTGAAGACCGCAAGCAGGAAGGCCTCGCCTTGGGCCTTTCGGTCGCCGACAATATGACGATGTCGCGGCTCGGGGGGTTGGGGCCTTGGCGATTTGTGTTGCCGTCGCGCCAACGTGCCGCCGCGCTGCCCTGGATTCGGCGCATCCCGATTAAATGCGCGTCGCCCGCGCAAACTGTGAGCGCACTTTCCGGCGGAAATCAACAGAAGGTTGCGCTCGCGCGATTGCTGCATGCGGACGTCGACATCCTGCTTTTGGATGAACCGACGCGCGGTATTGACGTGGCATCGAAATCGGAGATTTACCGGCTGATCGACGAGCTGGCCGCCGGCGACGAGGCAACTGGCCGCGCGCCCAAAGCCGTGCTGATCGTGAGCAGCTATTTGCCCGAGCTATTGGGCGTGTGTGATGAGGTCGCCGTGATGACGCGCGGCCGCCTCGGACCGACGCGACCGGTGGCCCAATGGAACGAGCATCAACTGATGCTTGCCGCCACCGGCAAGGAGGAAGCGGCCTCCATATGACGCACGATTCAACAGCCTCTTCCGAATCGATCCGACCCTCGCTCGGCTCCTCGGAGCTCGTGAACATGCTGGGCCGCTTCGTCGCCATCATGGCGGTTTATTCTTTCTTTGCGATCATGGTCGAGGACGGCAAGTTCTATTCGCCGCGCGTCCTGGAAAGCATCTTGCGGCAAAGCGCGGTTTACGCGACGGCAGGCCTCGGCATGACGCTGATCATCATCGCCGGCGGCATCGATCTTTCCACCGGATCGATCCTCGCTCTGACGGTCGTCGTGGTCGCCTTTGTGCTTAATTTGCCAGTGCCCAATGCGGCTGAAGATGCGAGCGTCGAAGCGCGTTATCTCACTTATCAGTGGCCCGTTTTGTTGCCTTTGTTGGCGGTTGCCGCCGGAGTACTTGCCGCAACGCTGGCAGGAGCCGTCAACGGGCTGCTGATCGTCGGTTTGCGCCTCGTGCCTTTCATCGTGACGTTGGGCGCGCTGCTAATTTGGCGCGCTGTTGCCAAGGGGATCTCGCAGGAAAAGGCCATCTACCCGCAAGAAGATACGTGGGTCAGCGACATCATGCAGCCGACGTTCGTTCCGTTTTTGAACTGGATGCGAGGCGTCGATAGTGCCCGGCGGCCGGAAGGAATGGGCTGGTTTGTGCTGCCATTGGGCATCTGGATTTTGATTTTTGCCGCAATTGCCGCGGCACTCTTGCTGCGATACACGCGCTTCGGCCGGCACCTGTTTGCCGTTGGCTCAAATGAGAGCACGGCCCGCCTTTGCGGCGTGCCAGTGGAGCGAACCAAGGTTGCCGCATACATGCTCGGCGGCTTTTTTGCCGGCCTGGCCGGCCTGATGCAGTTCTCGTTTGAAGGCGGCAATGGTTACCCCACCACCGCAGCGGGCTACGAGCTGCACATCATCGCTGCGGTGGTCCTGGGCGGCGGCAGCTTGCTCGGTGGCGAGGGCTCGGTTCTGGGGACCGTGATCGGCGCCCTCATGATCACGATCCTGCGCATGGGCGGCGAGCAAATGGACTGGCCAAAGTGGGTTCAGGAAGCAGTGATCGGCGGCATAATCATCGCCGCCGCTACACTCGACCGCGTCCGACACCGTGGCACGCAATAGGTAAATGAATCATGACAATCTCAAGATTGAGAAAACTCAGCATTGTAGCCAGCGTTCACGTCGGCCTCGCATCCTGAAGTGCCGGTCGTTTCCATCAGGAACCGTTGTTTTTCAAGCATTTTTGCGGCCGGTCGCGCCAACTTGACGTAAGGTCTTGGTCGGCTGACGCAGGATCGCAACTATTTGGGTCTCCCCCAGCCGTAGGTCCGTGTAAAAAATAGAGTTGTGTCGCGGCTCGACGTTTTGGGGGCGAGAGACCTGCCGCATTGCCCGCACGTTGCAGCCGCTTTGCCGCCAGTCGATTCGAGCAAATTGCGACGCCAAGCATGGCCGTTGACCTTTCCAATCTTCAACCGGTCGCCCTCGGACTGCGCCCAAGCTTCGGTTTCGGAGATCGGTTAGGCCTGGCCACGGCGGGTCACGTTGAGGCCATGCGGCGAGCCGGCGGCGGCATCGCTCCCATCTTCGCCCAGCAGTCGATCCGGGAGATGACCCGCACTGGCAGAACCCCCGAGGCCGTCATGGCGGATGCCTGCAACGCGCTCGCGAACGCCGATTGGCGCGGCGTCTTCGCGGCCGACGCTGACCATCTAAAAACCACTGCCGACGTCGACGCCACATGCGCTGCCGGGTTCACTTTCTATACCATCGACCCGTCGGGCTACGTCGATGGTAAGGCGGGCGCGTATCCGGAACCAGCGCTGCGCGACCGCTTCGCTGACGTCCGTCCGTCGATCGATTGGTTTGAACATTATCTGGGCAAGCGAGTGGAATTGCCGACCGGCGCGAAGATTGAACTCGACGAACAAGCCTTGATGCGCGCTGCGGTCAAGTGTGGCCATGCGCTGGCTAAGGCGATCGAGCTGGCCAGTTACATCCGCCAGGTGAACGAGGCCGCTGGCCGCGACTACGAGATCGAGCTCAGTATCGACGAGACCGACGATCTGACGACGCTGGCCGAGCACTATGTCATCGCCGATCAATGTGTGAAGCGAGGGATGAAGCTCGTGTCGCTTGCGCCCCGGTTCATCGGCGGGCTGGAAAAGGGTATCGACTACATCGGCGACGCCCGCGCATTCGAGCGCTCCGTGCGCGATCATGCGGCGATTGCCGAGTTACTTGGGCCATACAAGCTCAGCCTGCATTCGGGCTCCGACAAGCTTTCGATTTATCCGGCACTGTCACGCGCCACGCGCGGCCGGTTCCACGTCAAAACCGCTGGCACTTCGTATCTCGAAGCGCTGCGCGTCGCGGCGATTCACGATCCGCCGCTGCTGCGCCGCATTTGCGAGTTCGCCCGGGCGCACTACGACGTCGACAAGGCAACGTACCACATCCATGCCACGCTCGAGAGCGTGCCGCCGCCCGGCGCGCTCAACGACCGCGAGTTGGAACAGATCTATCTTGAGCGCTGGGATGATGTTGAACCGGGGCGCGGCTTCAACGCGCCCGGCCGCCAGATTCTGCATTGCACGTTCGGATCAGTATTGACCGACCCCTCGCTTGGCATCGCGCTTCGGGATTGTTTGATCACCCACCAGGACACGTACAACGAAGTGCTGGCCGCCCATTTCGAGAGACATTTACGCGCCTTACAAGCAGGCTGCTGAATCGATATGCTGACGCAACGGATGAAGATTACCGTCGACCACTTTCGGCCGTTTGGCCGGACGGGGCTGCGCGTGCCTCCGATCGTGTTTGGCACGAGCGGACTGGGAAATGCGTTTGAGTCGATACCCGCGCAGACTAAGTCCGCGATCATCTGCGAATGGTTTCGCCACGTCGCGCCGCCGATCTTCATTGATACCGCGGGGAAATACGGCGCCGGCATGGCGCTCGAGGTCTTGGGCCGCGCGCTCGAGCACTTAGACATCGCGCCGAACGAAGTCGTCATCAATAACAAGCTGGCCTGGAAGCGCGCCCCGCTCAACGGCAGCGAGCCCGCTTTCGAACCGGGCATGTGGATGAACCTCGAACATGATGCGCGGCAGTGCATCAGCTACGACGGCATCTTCGAGTGCTGGGAGGAAGGATGCCGGTTGCTGGGCGGCCGGTTTGTGCCTCAGCTCGCCTCTGTGCACGACCCGGACGAATATTTAGCCGTTGCCACCTCGCCCGCCGAGCGCGAACATCGTTTCGATGACATCCTCGGCGCCTACCGCGCGCTGGGCGAATTGAAAGATGCCGGTCTGGTGGCGGGCATCGGAGTGGCCGCCAAGGATTGGCGCATTGTGAGAGAGATCGACCGCGCGGTCGGGCTCGACTGGGTGATGCTGGCGAACAGCTTCACCGTGATGAGCCACCCGCCGGAGCTGATCGACTTTATCGCCAGCCTTACGCGGCGGCAGGTCGGGATCATCAATTCGGCCGTGTTCCACGCCGGCTTTCTGGTGGGCGGCCGGTATTTCGACTATCGAGTTGTCAGCCCCGATAACCCCACCGATAAGCGGCTTTTCTCCTGGCGCAAATCGTTCGTTGCGCTCTGCGAGGGGCACGGCGTTTCTCCGGCGCATGCCTGCGTACAGTTTGGCATGTCGGCGCCCGGAATTGTTGCCGTCGCCCTCAACACGACTCAGCCGGAGCGGGTTCCTGAGAACGTAGAGCTGGTGCTAAAAAAAGTCCCCGAGTCGTTCTGGTGCTCGATGAAGGAGGAGGGACTTCTGGCGGAAGACTATCCGTATCTCGGGTAGCTATTCGCGGCGAACTGTGGGAGGCGTCTCTGACGCCGATTGCCAGACTCCCGTTCCTTTCTTCGCCTATCCCGCCTTTGGTAGAATGGCCGGTCCACGATTTGCGCCACGCACGGAGTGAACCATGGCCGCCAACGCTACTGCGCGGACGGATGAGAAGGCAGTATATCTCGTTGCCAGCGGCGACCTGCGCCTTTCGGCTAACCAGAAGTGTTGGCCGGCGCAACAGGAAATGGAGCAGATGCTCGGCCGGGCCATCGCCGACGCGGGCTACAGAATCGTCCGCGCCCATCAAGAGCCGCCCGGCGCAGGCCACGGCTTCATCGCCAGCCAACGCGAGGGACTGACCGTTTTCCGCGAGATTCCTCGTGAAGCGCCGCTCATTGTGGCCGAGGCCGTGTGGCAGTATTCGCATCATGTGCTGGCCGGCCTCACGACGCATCGCGGCCCCATCCTCACCGTCGCCAACTGGTCGGGCCAGTGGCCGGGGCTCGTGGGGATGCTCAATCTCAATGGTACGTTGACCAAGGCCGGGATCGAGTATTCCACGTTGTGGAGCGAACGCTTTGACGACGATTACTTCAACTCCCGGCTCCGCGCGTGGTTATCCAACGGGCGAGTCACGCACGATAAATCACATGTCGTGCCCTATGATCAATGCAAATTCAACGCCGACGCCGTCGAAATCGGCCGGCAGCTCGCCGGGAAACTGCAGCGCGACAAGGCGATCATGGGCGTATTCGATGAAGGCTGTATGGGAATGTTCAACGCCATCATTCCCGATCATCTGCTGCATCGAACTGGCATGTTCAAGGAGCGGCTCAGCCAGTCGGCATTGTATTACGAAACCACGCAGGTGGCCGACGACGAAGCCAGCCGAGTGCGCACGTGGCTCGAAGAACGCGGCCTGAAATTCCACTCTGGCCCGCTACACGAGACCGACCTCACCGATGAGCAAATCCTCCAGCAGTGCAAGATGTACATTGCCGCCCTGCGAATCGCCGACGACTTTGGCTGCGACCTGATCGGCATCCAGTATCAGCAAGGTCTCAAAGATTTGCTGCCGGCGAGCGACCTTGTGGAGGGAACGCTCAACAACTCCGATCGGCCGCCGGTTCGCAGTCGTGACGGCAAGCGCGTGCTTTACGAGGGTGAGCCGCTAGTTCACTTCAATGAGGTCGATGAATGCGCGGGCCTCGACGCCTGGATCACGAACCGCGTCCAGCGCGCCACCAATCAACCGGTCGAAACCACGCTGCACGACGTGCGCTGGGCCGACATGGATCGTTCGGGGACAACCAAAGATTACGTGTGGGTCTTCGAGATCAGCGGCTCGGCGCCGCCGGCGCATTTCGAGGGCGGCTGGGCCGGCGCGGAAGGCTTCCGCCAGCCGGCCATGTATTTCCCCAACGGCGGCAGCACGCTGCGCGGAATTTCCAAGCCGGGCGAGATCGTCTGGTCGCGAATCTACGTGGAGAACGACGAGCTGGCGATGGACATCGGTCGCGGTGCAGCGATTTCACTACCTCGCGAGGAAACCGATCGGCGCTGGAATGCCACAACGCCTCAGTGGCCAATAATGCACGCCGTCCTTTACGGCGTATCGCGGGACCAAATGATGGCCCAGCACAAGTCGAATCATGTGCAGGTCGTGTATTCGAACGACGCTGCCGCGGCCGACCGCACGCTGGACGTAAAGGCCGCCATGACCCGGGCGCTAGGCATGCGCGTGAATTGCTGTGGCACGCGCCATCGGGCCGGCTAATCACGATGAGAATTGATGCCCACCATCATTTCTGGCGGTACAAGCCCGCCGAATACGAATGGATTGATGACGCGCTGGCAGCGATTCGTCGCGATTTTATGCCGCTTGATCTGAAGCGAGAACTCGAAAGCGTCGGATTCGACGGTGCCGTTTGCGCTCAAGCTCGGCAAACGCTTGAAGAGACCAATTGGCTGCTCGACCTAGCCGATGCACACGATTTTCTCAAAGGCGTTGTAGGCTGGGCACCGCTTACCGATTTTAACGTGCGCAAAATTCTCGACGGCCTGGCCAGCCGCCACAAATTGAAGGGCATTCGGCACGTGGTTCAGGACGAGCCAGATGACGATTTCATCCTCCGCGCCGATTTCAACGCCGGCGTACGCTTGGTCACCGAGTTCGGACTGGCGTACGACATCCTCATCTATGAGCGGCATCTGCCTCAGTCGATCGAGTTTGTTGATCGGCACCCGAACCAGGTGTTCATACTCGACCATCTGGCCAAACCCAAAGCAAAAGAGGATGAAGTTGAGCCGTGGCGCACGAACATCCGCCGGCTCGCAGAACGCGACAATGTATACTGCAAAGTCTCTGGCCTGGTGACCGAAGCCGACTGGAAGAGATGGACGGAAACGCAGCTTTTCGTATATCTGGAAACGGTGCTCGATGCGTTTGGACCGTACCGCTTGATGTTCGGTAGCGACTGGCCGGTGTGTCTCGTCGCCAGCAGTTACGAAAAATGGTATGAAGTCGTAAGCCGGTTTTGCGAGAAACTCACGCGCGATGAGCAAGCCCGAATTTTTGGCGGCACAGCGATTGAAGCGTATAAACTGTAGCGTGGGCACGGCCCACCAGAATCAAGTATTGGTGGGCCGTGCCCATCTACATCATGAAAGCCTTCGTCATCAATTCGCCCGGCGTGACATCGTTCCGCGACGTTCCGGAACCCGTGCCCGGCGCGGGCGACGTCCTGCTGCGGGTGCGCGCCGCTGGCTTTTGCGGCACCGACCTGAGCACGTTTCGCGGCGTCAATCCGCTGGTGAGCTATCCGCGTATTCCCGGCCACGAACTTGGCTGCACGATTGAAGCGATCGGCTCGGCAGTCCCAAAGCAATTCCGCATTGGCCAGGATGTCCTCGTGCATCCGTACAAGCCGTGCGGCGGCTGCACCGCCTGCCTGCAGCAACGGCCCAATTGTTGCCGCGACAACGAAACACTCGGCGTGCAGCGCGAAGGTGGCATGACCGAGCTGATCGCCGCGCCATGGCAGACAATTTATACGTCCGAGAAGCTGTCGCTGCGCGAAATGGCGCTAGTCGAGCCACTGACGATCGGCTATCACGCCGTGCAGCGGGGCCGCGTAAAGCAGGGCGATGTCGTTGCTGTATTCGGATGCGGCGCCATCGGCCTTGGAGTTCTGGCGGCCGCCGCGAACCATGGCGCAAACGTAATCGCAATCGACGTCGATGATCGCAAGCTCGCGGTCGCGCGCAAAGTCGACGCGCAACACACGATCAATTCAATGACAGCAGACCTGCATGCCGAGCTTCAAAAGTTGACAGCCGGTCAGGGGCCGCCCGTTTTGATCGAGGCCGTTGGCCTGCCGCAAACATTTCGCGCTGCTGTGGACGAAGCCTGCTTCGGCGGCCGCGTTGTGTACATCGGTTATGCCAAAAAACCAGTCGAGTACGACACGCGCCATATCGTGCAGCGGGAGCTAGACATCATGGGCTCTCGCAACGCCCTGTCCGACGATTTTCGCGCCGTGATCGCGTACCTGGAGCAGGGAACGTTTCCCGTAAGCGACGTCGTGACTCACGTTGTGCCGTTCCATCAGGCCGGCGAAGCGCTCGCCGCCTGGAGCGCAACTCCCGCCGAGTTCATCAAGATCCACGTAGAAGTCCCGTAGGGCAGATGCACGGGCCAACGCTCTGCTTTCAACAATGCGTGACGGCACAGCTTATCAATAAACCTTCGTCGGGTGCAGAGTGCGCGCCGTGGCCGCCGCCTGGCGGTTCCGTCGTAGCACGCGCGCGAGCCGCCACCGCGCGAGCCAGTTCAGTCCTGTGCTCCCAGCATGTACGGTTTCCAACTCGGGAAGCAATTGAACCACCTGCAGTCCATGCCACGTGACGGGCGTCCGGCTCACGTCAAGCTCGCCGAGCCGGCGGAAGACGCCTAATTGTCGAATTGAGCCGTCCGATATCCTTGAGCCGGCCAGGTCCAAGCGCCGCAGCTCGAGAAGCCGATCGTGCTGACTGACCATGTACGCCAGCACTTCGTCCCCGTTGGCTGCATCACGAAGCCGAACGCCGATTAGCGACTCGGTGAGTTGGGCCAGATCGCCGAGCGATTTTTTCAACCAGTCTACGGCCTCGACTTCGATCTCGGCGCCGAATTGCTTGAGTCGGTCGATGACCTCCTGCACGCCCACATACGCGTCGACTTGTTTGGCGATCCAGCCGCGCCGGTCGCCGCGGATCTTGACGTATTCTTTAGCGCGCATGTAGGCGTTCTGCACGTCGTAAAACGCCTGGCGGTCGCCGCCCAGATCGGGCCGGATCTGCTTCAGCTTGGCGTGATAAGCCTTCTCGACATCTGCCGCATGGTAGGGCGGCAACAAGCCGAGCGTCGCCATGAACTCCGGGCGCGGCACCGTCGACGTTGAATCAGGCGGAAGTGGGCTGCTCATAGCACGAGTCTCCGGAAGCGCATTGTAACATTCCGCGCATCCTGCGATGAAGACTGCTCAAAGCGCCAAATCCTCCGCGGTGTCGATGTCGCGAACAATCGCTGGATCCTCGACCGGCACACGGATGCACAGTTCCGGGTTAGCTCGCCAGAAGTCGCCCAAGCCGGCAGGGCATGCGGCGGCAACAAGAACTTCGAGAACCGCCGGAGGAATCAACACCGGATGCCCGCCGCGACCGCGGTATTCCGGGATGATCGCCTGAACTGATTGCTTCAGCGTCCGGTTGGCAAGTATGGTGAGCGTGGCCAAGGCAACTTCCGGGTGATCGCCCGGTTGCAGCACGACCGTTGCGGCACGGTCGATGATTTGAGCCGCGCGGAGGCCGGCGCGGGTGGACTCAAACATCGGCGCATCCGGGTCGCTGCTGGCCTGGTGAAACGATCGCCCGGCAAGGGCGGCCGCGACGGCCTGAGCTTCATGTCCGAAGACAACCACCATGTCATCGCAAATGGGCCGAATGGCGTCGTAAGCGGCCGCGACGAGCGATTTTGGCCCATCGGCCGCCGGCCATTCGACCAACTGCTTCGTGCGCCCCATGCGCCGCCCGCGACCGGCGGCAAGAATTACACCGATGCGGCGAGTCATAGGGTAGGGCGGGTGATCACACCCGCCGTGCAAATTGAATGGTACGTCTTTCGGCGGGTGCAAGCGCCCGCCCTACTTTGGCCGCCGCCAATTGGGTTTAATAATCGCCGTGGCGGCGGGTGATTCGCGCATCGGCAGCCGCGTGCGCAGGATCCCATCGTATCGGTAAAGCGCGCCCGCAATGGCCGGTGCCGTCGGCACCAGACCGATCTCGCCGACGCCGCGCGCGCCGAACGGGCACTCAGGGTCTGGCTCCTCAATAAATATAAGCTCCATCTCTGGCATCTGGTGCGCCCGCAGCACGCCGCAGTCGTTCATTTTCCTAGCCCGTATCACACCGCCATCGGCCTCGAAATCCTCCGTGAGGGCAT
>DATFGJ010000206.1:0-6669 GCA_035249585.1 Lacipirellulaceae bacterium | reverse complement strand
GCTTCCATAGTTAGCTTCTATACGCTTGCCGCCTTTTAAATACGCGATTCATGCGAATTAGTGCCCCACGCAAAGGCGCTAAGGGCGGGGGGGGACCGACGCTTCGCCGTTTTGCGCCTTTGCGTGAGACTTTATTCCGATTTCATCGAGCCGAGTCAATGGCGTCCAACGACGGCTGCGTCATACTGCCTTCTTGATTCTGCATTTACCAGGCAATCTCGCGTAGCCCATGCCCGATCATTCCGCAATAATTATCGCAGGCGCCCGCCGAGTCGATCAGTAAGTTGCGCCGGCGGCCCATCCATGGGAGTGTGCGAAAATGTTGTGCCTCAAGCAAGTTGCATTGACGGTATGCTCGTTCCTTATCGCGGTCGACTGTCGGGTTTCGTTTGCCGAAAACGAAGGGTTGGAGGATTTAGACAAGGCCACGCAGCTTAAAGTCACTGCGGAAAGCCTTGATGATCTTAACGAGGTCGTCGATCGACTGGAGACGGCGCTCGAAAAGGGCCTGGATGACGAAAACACCAAGTTCGCCGAGCAACTGTTGGTTGCGGCCTTGCTGCAACGAGGCAATTTCTTTACGACGGCCGCGTTTAATCTGCCGTCAAACGACGCGCAGCAGCGGCTGCGATCGATGCAGTTCCGGCAATTTGCGCTCAACGATTTGCAGCGGGCTGTGCAGCTCGACGAAAAACTGTGGGAAGCCCACCTCCTGATCGGCAAGCTGCAAACCTTGACCGACGCCAACACGGCGCGGCGGGCGCTGTCGCAGGTCATCGACGCCGCCGAAGCGCCACCGGAACAAAAGGCCGAGGCGCTCGCCCTGCGCAGCACGGTGCAGCGGGACGATGAGCGCAAAATGGATGACATCAACCGGGCCGTCGAGCTGATGCCCGAATCACCGGATTACGTGCGGCTTCGAGCTCAGCATTTTTACAGCGAAGAGAAATTCGACGAAGCGCTCGCCGACATCGAGCGCGCGCTGGAGCTGGAAGCGGATCACGCTGCAAGTCACGAATTGCGAGGAATGATTCTGTTGGGACTGGAACGATATGACGATGCGCTCAAGAGCTTCGACCGGGCCAGTGAATTGGCTCCGGAAGCCGCGCTGCCCTACCAGCATCGAGCAGAGCTTTACCAGAAGAAAGGCGACCCCGAAAAGGCCATCGAGCAGCTCACCAAGGCGCTGGAGTTGGCGCCCGATAATGTGGCGACGCTGCTGGTTCGGGCCGGCGTGTATTATGAGATGAAGCAAACCGATCGGGCACTCGACGATATCGATAGAGCGATCCAGCTGCAGCCGCAGCTGGTGCACCCACATCTCATGCGGGCGGAGATTTTGGCCTCGACCGAGCGAATCGATGAAGCGATCGACCAGCTTGAAGAACTTGTTAAGCTCGCGCCGCGCCAGGTTTTGGTGCTTAATCGGCTCGGCACATTTTATGCCGTGGATGGGAAGCCGCGCAAGGCGATCGATGCCTTCAGCCGGATTCTCGAGGAAGATTCCGATGACTTTCGGGCCCGGCTTTCGAGGGCGGATGCCTATTTGAATATCGGTGAGCATGAGGAGGCCATCGCCGATTTCGAGCGGGCGATCGCGATGGAAGATGATGACGAGCACTTGCTCAATAATTACGCCTGGGTGCTGGCCACCTCGCCGGACGATAACCTGCGCGACGGCAAGCGGGCGGTGGAGCTGGCCAGCAAGGCAGCCGAGCAGACCAACTATGAAACGCCGCACATTCTTAGCACGCTCGCCGCGGCCTATGCGGAAACAGGCGATTTCGAGAACGCCAAGAAATGGTCGGCTAAATCCGTGGAACTTGCGCAAAAGGCGCTCGAATCGGCCGAGTCAGACGAAGAGCGCGAGCGACTGAAAAAGGAGCTCGAGCAGCTTCGAAAGGAGCTGGCGGGCTTTGAAGACGGAAAGCCAGTGCGCGAGCGGCAGACCGCCGAGGAAGAGGAATCCGAGGACGAAGATCGCTCGGCGGCGAATAATGTACTAATCCCGGCAGCGCGCGTTTAGCTTGCGCCCTGTCGCGCGTCGGGCGACTACTTTACTTCCTGCATGTAGCGCAGGAACTTCGTTTCAAACATCTTCATCTCCTTGCCGAAGATGTCCTGAAAATCGGCGATGCGCTCCGCCGCCGGGTAATCGCTGAACAGCGGGCGCGACGCCGTACGGTTCAGATATTCAGCGTAGAGCCGCGGCTGTGTTTCGCACAAGTAAAACGAAAGTGCCCAGGCCTCGGCGTAGGCCGCTGTAACGTCGCTGCGGAAGGCCTGGTCGGAGGAAAGCAGCGCAAGGAGCGCGCCCGGTTTGCGCCGTTTGGCCGCGTAGTCCTGGAAGGCCAGTAGCTGGTCGCGATTGATCCGGTCCGATTGTGAGTGATCGTACTGCGCGTTCCACACGCCGCGTGCTTCGAACATCGTGGCCAGCCCTTCGATCAGCCATCGCGGAGCGGCCGAAAAACGCTTGTGGACGCCCACGTTGTACGCGGTCTGGTGCGTTGCCTCATGAATGATCGTGGCCGCGTTTTCCGACCAGTCGATACCGCTGTCATTGCTTGTGGCGTCGAAGAGAAACACGCGGTTTGATGTTGGATCGTAATGGCCAACTGTGTCCGGACGCATCGGCGTGCCGCTGGCTTCCGCATGTCGCTGATACTCGGCCTGATCCCGAAACACAATGGCCACGAGCAGGTACGGCGGCTCCTGCAGTTTGAAGCCGCGCACGCGGAAGTAGTGCTCGAAGCGGTTGTACAAATCTTCGAAACGGCCCGCCCATTGGTCGCGCTGCCCGCGCGGGTGCACAACCAGGTAATGCCGCGTGATGGATACGTCCGATTCGCGGCCGAACTCCTTCTGCAGCTCAGTCTTCATCTCCGAGGCCGCGTAGCCGAAAAACCGCGGGCTCGTCTTTTGGGCCTCCTTGGCCAGCTTCGGATTGAATTTGTACAGCTGTCCATCGCGGCCCAGCAGCAGCATTTGCTCGCTTGTCCAGGAAAGCGGTTGGCCCTCCAGCATGCGGCCGTCGACGCGGGCGCGGAACATGAACTCCTCACCGCCGACAGAAGAGCCACAAGCTCCAACCAGCGCCGCCACGAACAGAATAATTCCCGTCGATTTCATCGAATAACTTTCCACCATTGCCGATTCGTTAGTGCCTGCCGCATAGCCCGGCGGATTGGGATGAGGACCGGGGCGTTGCCCCAGTCACCCTGAGTAACCCCATACCAAAGTCTAGCTCACGCGAAATGGCGCGTAGCAGACGCGGTTCTTTCGCCCCGCTACAATAGAGGCAAATGACGAGGAGGCCGAATCATGCGAACTAATAACTTGGCGGCAATTGCAATCGTTGTGGGACTTGCGATCACGGCCAGCTTGCTGGCCGACGACGTGGCATCATCGCAGGCCGACAGGGAACTCGAGGCACAAATCAGCCGCCTCGTGCAGCAGCTCGACGACGACCGCGCCGCCGAACGCGAGTCGGCCGAAACCAAGCTACTCGAGCTTGCCGGCGCAACGGCCGCCGAAATCGATCGATTCCTCGAGCTGCTTCCCGAGGAGAACGACCAGATGCCGCTCGGGGTGCGCGACCGTTTGACCAGCATCCGCGAGCAAGTCGAGGATCGAGTTGCGAAGGCGGCCGTGATCAACACGAAGATCACGCTCTCCGCGAAGCAGATGCCCCTCGCCGAGGTGTTCGCCGAAATCGAAAAGCAGACCGGCAACCGGTTGGCCGACAATCGCCAGGGCGATGCGCCTGACGCCCCCGAAATGAGCGGCAGCGTTACGATTGAGCTGAAGGACGAGCCCTTCTGGCCGGCCGTCGATCAGATTCTCGATCAGTTGGGTCTCAGCGTTTATAACTACGGCGGCATGGATGCCCTGAGCCTCGTCTCGCGGCCCGAATACGAGGGCAAACGTTTCGGCCGAGCCACCTACAGCGGCCCCCTCCGATTCGAGGTGCTCGAGATTCAAAGTCAGCGCAATTTGCGCCAGCCGGAGCGCAAGTCGCTCAAGGTGCAGATGGAAGTGGCGTGGGAGCCGCGTCTGCGGCCGATTGCGCTGTTGCAACCCGTCGAAGATGTTGTAGCGACTACCGACACTGGTGCAACGCTCTCGGTCAGTCAGCCGGATGCCGTGATGGACGTCGAGGTGCCGGACGGCACTCAGGCTGCGGAAATCATCTTGCCGTTCGAGCTGCCGGCCCGCGATGCAACGAAGCTGGCGTCCCTCAAGGGCAGGTTGCTGGCGCTGGTACCAGGCCGGCAGGTGAAATTTGAATTTAGCGACCTGGCGAACGCGGCGGGCAAGTCGCAACGCCGCGGCGGCGTCCAGCTAACGCTCGACGATGTGCGCAAGAACAATGCGATTTGGGAGGTCCACATGCGCATGGCCCTGGATGAGGCCAATAATGCGCTCGAGTCCCATCGAGGCTGGGTCTTTCAGAATAAGTCGTACCTCGTGGGCGCCGGTGGCGAACCAATTGAAAATGTCGGCCTGGAAACAACGCGCCAATCGCGCAGCGAGGTCGGCGTGGCCTACTTGTTTGATCTGCCCGCGGGCATCGACGGCCTAACCTGGGTATACGAGACGCCGGCGGCAATCGTCGAACTGCCGGTGGAGTACGAGATCAAGGATATCGAGCTGCCGTAAGTTGCGAAGGATTCAATCGACGATATGCAAGGAACGACGGTGACGATCGCCCGTGATACGCGTGCCACAAGCAAGCGTCATTGGGATTCATAGTCCCGCTTACGTTCGGCCTTCTGATGGTCAGCCTCTTTGCGCTCTCGGCGGTGTTGTGCTTGCTGTTGCTCGAATAGCTTTTCAATTGGTCCTAGCACGGCGAGCACAAACAGCGAAATCAGGGTGGCAGCAACTGCGAGCGCGAAGCGGCCCAAACCGGCCGTCGTTCCCAGGGCCGCCGCCAGCCAGATCGAACTTGCGGTCGTGAGACCCTTTATCTCCTGTTTCTGATCGAGCTTGAGAATCGTGCCTGCCCCGAGAAAGCCAATTCCTGCGGTTATCCCCTGAATGACGCGAGTAACGGATTCACTTTGCTCACCCGCCAGATTCAAGCCGCCAATGACAAAAATCGCGCACCCGATGGAGACCATCATGTGCGTGCGAAGCCCTGCCCAATGGCCTTTCCATTCTCGTTCCAATCCCAGCGTGCCGCCTAACAGCGCCGCCGCTCCAATGCGTGCGAAGTCAATCCAAAACTCCTGCCATTCCCACGCGTTCATCGCTTGGATACTCCCGGCCCAAAGAGCGCAGATTCTTGCGTGCCGCCGCAGCGGCGCAACGACGATCAAGAATTCTTTCGCGCCTTAGCGCCATTGCGTGAGACTATCCGGGCGGCAGGAAGCGATCAACCCACGAGCTCGCGGATGACCTCGCCGCCGTCGACGAGTTTGATGGGCCGGCCAATGCGGCTCATGTTTTCGTGGTCGGCGTCGATGCCGAGCGTGGTGTAGATGGTGCGGAAGAGATCGCTCACGGTGACCGGCCGCTCGGTGACTTCAACGCCGCCGGCATCGGTTTGGCCGACGACTTGCCCGCCGCGAATGCCGCCGCCGGCTAGCGCGACATTAAACGCGCGCGGGTAATGATCGCGGCCTGCGCGGGCGTTGATTCGCGGAGTGCGGCCGAATTCACCCATCCAGATCACCAGCGTCCGTTCCAACATGCCGCGCTCGCGCAGGTCGGTGATGAGCTGAGCCATCGGCTGGTCGATCATCGCGTTGCGCTCGGCCGTGCGGCTGAAATTGTCCTCATGCGTGTCCCAGCCATCCACGTTCACTTCGACAAACGTGACGCCGGCTTCAACCAGTCGCCGCGCGAGCAGGCAGCCGGCGCCCACGCGCGTGCGGCCGTAGGCGTCGCGCATCTTGTCGGATTCTTTCTCCAGGTCGAATGCTTCCATGCGCGGGCTGAGAATCATCTCGGACGATTTGCGGATCAGTTTGCGATGGTCGGCGACGATGTCGGCGCCCTCGACGGCGCCGAAATCGGCTTCGATCCGCTCGAGAAGGTCAAGTCGGCGTGCGAAGCGATCATCGCGCGTGGCCGGCTCGGTGTTCTCCGGGCGACGCTCCGGGTTTTGCAGCACGAGCGGGTCGTAGTCGACGCCGAGGAAGCCTGCGCCGCCTAAATCGGCCCGCCGGCCCCCGATTCGCACGAAGCTGGGCAGATCGAAAGTTGGATCGCCGATTTGATGCGCTACCTGCGAACCAAGGGTCGGAAACTTCACGCCGCCCATCGGCAAATAACCGTGGTGTAGCAGGAAGCTCGCGCGCGGGTGGCTCCCTTCCTTGCTCATCATCGAGCGGATGATGGCGAGGTCGTCCATGATGCGGGCCACATCGGGCAGTCCCGCGGCAATTTGAATGCCAGGCACGCTTGTGGAGATTGCCTTCGTATCGCCGCCGTTCTCGTGGCCGGGTTTCGGGCTGAATGTTTCAAACTGGCTCGGGCCGCCGCCCATCCATAGCAGGACGCAGGCCATGCCGCGCTTGCGTAAGTCTTCCGCCGAGAGGCAAATGGCGTCGGTCCAACTTACGACGCCCGCCGCCGCGCCGCTGGCCGCGGCCAGCCGTAGAAAATCGCGCCGATGCACGACGCAGTCACAATTGGTGCGCGCGTGAATGTGATAAATCG
>DATFGJ010000205.1:0-14367 GCA_035249585.1 Lacipirellulaceae bacterium | reverse complement strand
GCTCCCGGCGACGAGATTCCAGCACCGTTCATGTCCGGGCAGCCGATTGCATACCGGACGCAAATGGATGGCTTTGACGTACTCGACATGTCGCTCGCCGACGGGACCGCGTCGATGGTTTTTGTTCTTCCGCTTGTGCGGAACGGGCCAAATAATTTGACAAGCGAGGTATTGAGGAACATTGAAGATTGGCTGGAGGGCCCTCGCTATATCGACCACCTGGAAGTGGCGCTACCGAAATTCCGAACGACGGTCGACACGAGTCTGGATGACCTGCTAATCGGCCTGGGTATGTCGGATGCGTTCAGCATCGCCACCGCGGACTTCTCCTCGATGACCGATGAGGCCGTGTTCATCGATAAAGTTTTTCACAAGGCGTTCATTGAAGTCACCGAACAGGGAACGGAAGCCGCTGCCGCAACCGAGGTCGAGCTTGCGCTTTGTTTTGCCGCGGGAACTCCCGTGCTCATTCCGGAAGGCGAGAAACCGATCGAGCTGCTGAAAGTTGGCGACTACGTATTGGCCAGAGACGAACACAACCTCGAAGGCAATCTTCAACCAAAAGTCGTTGAAGAAACGCGCCGCGGCGAGGCGAACATTCTTGAGCTTCACGTAGGCGGTCGCATCATCCGCACGACCGAGCTGCATCCATTCTTCGTGCGGGGGCGGGGCTGGATTCCAGCCGGCAAATTACAGGCGAAAGATCGCTTGTCGACCAATCTTGGCGACTGGGCCGAAATTGACAAAGTTGTGGAAACTGGTTCGCCAGAGGCAGTCTACAACATTAGGGTTGCCGATCATCACACCTATTTCGTCGGAAGTAAAGCATGGGGATTTGCCGTCTGGACCCATAACTTTTACGGCACTGGTTTTTATGCGGACCATCCGTTTCACTTTTTCATCCGCGACAATGCGAGTTCGACGATCACGTTTATGGGACGGATCGATGATCCATTGCAATTAGAAAACAGCCTTCACCCCACGGCCGAACAGAATAACGCGGGCATGGGCGACTTCAACAACGATGGCGAGGTTGACCACGCTGACTATAACGCGTGGAATGCCGCCTTCGGCCAAATAGGAAGTGCCCTATCAGCTGACGGAAATGACAACGGCGTGGTAGACGCCGCCGATTACGTGATTTGGCGCCGCAACGTGGACAGAATCATTGCCGCAGCGTCGATGAGTGATTCCCATAGCGGATCACTGCCTGCGGAATTGGCCAGTGGGGAACAGACAGAGTTGGCCGTGGATGCAGCCTCCGCCACGGTAAATTCGCTTATGCAAGATCCTGTCGTAGCACCGAAAGTGGAAGCTGAAGCTTTCTTAGCAACCTCGTCCACCCAGCGTCTGAAGGCGTCGCTTAAACGCGACCACCCCGTGCAAATCACAGACGACGACTTCCTGCTGCTAGCGGTCGCAATTGCGCCGCCGGACGCCGCAGCGTCGGCAAACTCCAATCCGATCTCGAAGGCTACGGACTACCAGCCGTCGCGGCACGACGCTTTCGCGGTGTTAGGAGTCGAAATGGACATATGGAGACGAGCCGCGCTCGGAGTGTGATCCGCAACGACGCCTGCCCATTTTTCCTCACCTCGCCACGGCGAGTTCCAAGCAAACTCGGCGCTCTTCCGCGGGTAGAGGGAAGTAGTGAAAACCACCCCCTCCCTAGCCAGTATTCATCTCGCCACGGCGAGTCGCCTGCGACGACAAGGGAAGGAGAATAACCGATTAGTTAAGTAGGGAGAGGGAGATAGTTACCAGTCGCCGATAATCGATTCGCCGTCGGCGCGGGTGGCAAGGCGATCGAGCGTGGTGGCGTCGATGTCTACGGCCAGCGGCGCAACGTGCCCGTCGCAGAACAGGAATTGGCAGATGCCCGCGTGCCAGCTGCCGAAGTTATCGCAGACGCAGTTTTGGCAATTGTTAAGCGTGCGGCAGTTGGTGCGGTCGGCCGGACTTTGGGCGAGGGGCGCGTGGCGGCCGGCGACGCGGGCACAGTTGCTCTGGTTGTCGCCATTGTAGAGCGAGCCTTGGGCGTCGAGATTTCCGAGCGGAATGTGCTTCTCGCCGGCAAGCAGCGTTTTCGTCAGGCCGTCAGTGATCCGCTTGAAGCTGATCTCCGATTGCCAGCGCCGATCGGGATAGCCTGGAACGAAGAACATCCGGGCGGTGATGAGCACTCCGTTGGCGCCGGGCCACCAATAGTCGGGAAATGGACCGCGGGGGTCATCGCTGCCGGCGTTGCCGGCGTAATCGCCGCGCGCGGCAAGCGTGCCGTAGTCTCCTGAGTTCCCCTGGCTGTCGCGGACGAGGCTAGTTCCGGCGCGCGACGGGCAGCCAAAGATGGGCACCAACGTTTCTCGCGCCGAGCGGTTCACACCGGCGTAGAAATGCTTGTCAAGACGCCAGAGATGCGAGAGGTTCTGCTCCTCGACGTAGGGCAGAATGATGGCGAACCAGGTAGGGTATCCATTGAAGTATCGCGACGGCGGCAGCTTTTTATGATCGTTGTGAAACGACTGCGTGGCGATGCCGATCTGGTGCAGGTTGTTTGCGCAGCTTGTGCGTCGCGCCGACTCGCGGGCAGACTGTACGGCCGGCAGAAGGAGTGCAATGAGCACGCCGATGATGGCGATCACCACGAGTAGTTCAATCAGCGTGAAGCCGCGCGTGCGAAAATGATGGCGACGAACTTGCATCCGAAACTCGGCATAAGCGAAATAGTGAAGTCGCTTTCGGCGGGCCTCCTGGCAATCCACGGTAACATATACGCCAAGGAGCGTGCAACGCTTCCCTATGGATCAAAGTGCAAGCTGGCGCGGGAATCGAATCTGTGCGCTGCAACGCGGCAGTTCCCTTTTAGCAATCGCCGCGGCGAGTGGCCCCCGGTGCGCATTAGACCAATTCGGGCGAAAACCACGGCGTAGTGAAAGTCCTCCACGGTGCATACAATAGCAACAGTGGTTAGCGGCGGGGCACGTCGTTCTTGCCGATGAAGACCGAATAAGAACTACGTATTTTCAATATGGATGAGAGGAACGATGCCCTGCGGTTTTTGTGGTCGCGGCTGACCCCGCAAACCTTGGGCCAATATGCTGAGCATTGGGCCAAGCTGCGATTCATTGAATGCGGGGTGGATGCATATTCGGCCGGACCTAATGACCGGGCAATCGATTGTCTCGTTCGGTATGCGCCCGGCCGATGCCTGGAAGTTTGTGTTAAATCGACTCGCAATCGCAATCGCGTGTTTATCGAGAAGACGCTCATCGGTTCCACGCCTGAGAGAGTAAAAGCGCGTTTAACTCAGGCATTTTGCGTTGCATTTTTCTTGTTTGAGGACGGTCGTGAACCGGAGATGTACCTGATTCCGGGCGACGCATTTTTGGACCCAAATCCGTGCCTTGTCGACAACAACGACGCCGAAGACGGACTCGGTCCGCGCTTCGAAATAAATCCGCTAGCAAACTATGAAGCGATTCTGAATAGGTACCGTTTCGGGCGCCAGTTACTTGCAGGAATTATTCGAAAGGCGCACACCCAGTAAGCAGTCGGATACGGCGCGCTTGAACTGCGGCTCGATCAAATGCACGCAGTCCGTCGCGGTTCTCCTTTAGCACTTGTGGCGGCGCGTTCACCCTGCCGATAGATTTTTTCTCCGGAATGGTCCTTGGCGCAGAAGCATATCAACATTTGACGTGAATTTCTCAGAAAAAATTGAATTGGCATGTAATAACGGCTTGTCGGAAGCGACTAATCATACGGGAGCGACGATTCTTACTTTGCGAGGTTTCGAAAATGCACCGTCTGCGTGGCGCTTTGACCCTGCTTTCAATTGCCGTGACCTGTTGCGTTGGTTTACGAAGCGCCTCGTCGCAGAATCTCTCAGATCAATGGGTCGAGAAAGCGGCTGGGCCGTTGGTTACGAAAGGGGTCGTCGATGGGCTGAGTGTAGGTTACATCGAAGGCGAGCACTACGGAATTGTGCACTTGGGAAGCTCGAACCGAGCCGGGAAAAAAGCCAGCAACTTGACCGTTTATGAGATCGGATCGGTTAGCAAGGTCTTCACCGGGCTGATGCTGGCCGATGCGGTCGTACGGGGCGAAATTGATTTGAACGCGGCAGCTGAGGTTTCAAATCCAGCTGGGATTCGGTTGCCGTCGCGTGAAGGCAGGCCGATCAAGTGGATTGATCTCGCAACCCACCGGGCCGGGCTGCCGCGACTCCCAAGCAACTTGGCGCTGACCGATTTGAAGAATCCGTACCGTAATTACGATTCAAAAAAGGCGGCCGCGTTCCTTAAAGAATACGAATTGCCTCGTAAGCCCGGCGAATCGCACGAATACTCAAATTTCGGCGCATCCGTTCTTGGGTATCTGGTTGCGCAGAAGGCCGGCAAGACGTATCAAGAGCTGCTGCGGGAGCGAATCGCGGAGCCACTGCGAATGACCGATTGCACCGTTTCGCTAAGCAGCGAACAGAGGAAGCGACTGGCGTTGCCGCATGATCGTGTCGGCTCTGCCGCACTGCCCTGGACGTTTGCAGACCTGCCGGGGGCCGGTGGAATTCGTGCAACGATGCGCGACATGATGCGTTTCGCAAAGGCTCAATTGACACCGCCAACTGGCACACTCGGTGAGGCAATCGAGTTGGCTTGGAAACAACACCGTGACGCTGACGCCTCAGGTCCTGCGATGGGATTGGGCTGGCACATTGCGGGCGACGGTCAGACTCGTTGGCACAACGGCCAGACGGGTGGATCCCATGCGGCACTCTTCATCAATCGTGAGCTCGAGTGCGCGGTTATTGTGTTGTGTAACACGGCCGCTGACGAAGTCGATCAACTGGCGATGCAATTGATACGCAAAGCAGCAGGCGTCGAAACCAATGGCCGGCAAGGCGAACAGAATAGCGCGCCGCCCAAGCTATCGCCGTTCACGGCCGTCCGATTTGAGGACGAGCAAGTGGTCGTCGCCTACGCTGGTCAGACCTACCACTGGCTTGAGCTCAACGGGATTAAAGTCGACGATATCGTCACGTCGTCAAAGAAACAGTTTGGCGGGCAGTGGCAGAAGCGAATCAGCGAAGACCTGGTCGAATTACTATGGGGCATGGGCCATCGGCCCGGCAACACGGTGAAGCTGCGTCTCCGAGACCTCAAAACGAACGAGGACGTCGTCATCGAGAACGCACCAATGACCGAAGAGAACCGCGCGCTCGTCAGAAATGGACAGCAGGCCGATCAGGCAGCGTCTGGCGAGCGAGGCGATGACGATATGGCGATTGATGCGACGCTTCGTGGCCGGTTAGTCGGCCGCTATCAACTCACGCCCAACTTTATTTTCGATGTTCAGGATGATGATGGGCGTCTGATGGTTGGTATCACCAATCAAGCCCCCCAAGAGGTCTTCCCTGACTCTCCGACTCGATGGTCCTACCGCGGGGTTGACGCCACACTTGAATTCAAACTGCCGAAGAATGGTCCGGCAAAGAGCCTCGTTCTTCATCAAAATGGCGCCAAGCAGACCGCGTACCGAATTCAGTGAGCGACAATCCGCGTGGGTTCATGCTGGTCGAGCGACGAACGTAACACGTTGCCGCCTTAATGCGTTTCAGCCGGATGATGCGCTTTGGGCCATTCACCGCCACAAGTACTCCCAATGTCAGCGCCTTGCAGTCAAGTGAATCCGTGGGCTTTTCGTGGCGTCGGCCGGCGCCCTGTCCTTTGCAAAAAGCGCTCGCTTGTGCGACGTCGCTATTGTCCTTCGCTGCGATGCAGAAACTTGTCGAGGATTCCGTTCACGAACTGGGCAGATTGACCGCTGCCGAAGCGCTTGGCCAGCTCGACCGCCTCGTTGATGGCTGCCCGGTCGGGGGTGTCGGTGTAGAGAATCTCGTAGGCGCCCAGGCGGAGTACGTTGCGGTCGGTGGCCGCCATTCGCGCCAGGCTCCAGTTATCGGCCGTTTTGGTGAGCAGCGCGTCGAGTTCCTGCTGGTTGCGCCTGACGCCTAAAATGAGCGACAGGCAGAATTCCTCCAGCTCAGGGTTGTTTAGCCGGCCGTGAATGAACTTCTTTGTGGCCTCGACCGACGAGCGCGGATTCACATCGTCCTCAAAGAGGATCTGCAAGGCGACTTCGCGGGCACGGCTGCGGCGGGACATGGGGAAGTTCGGTAGTGGAGTAGAGGAGCAGTGGAGTAGCTCGCGCCGAGTGCCTTACTACTCCACTACTCCCCTGCTCCACTACTCCTCTGTTTCTCCTAGATTCTTCAACAAGCCTACCATATGGATTGCGGCTTGGGCGCATTCGGCGCCTTTGTTGCCGGCTTTTCCGCCGGCGCGCTCGATGGCTTGCTCCATTGTCTCACACGTCAATACGCCGAACAACACGGGAACGTTCGCGGTGAGAGCGATTTGGCTGATTGCGAGGCTGACGGCACGATTGATGTGCAGATCGTGTGACGTCTCGCCGCGAATCACGGCGCCTAGACAAATCACCGCGCTGTAGGCGCCGGAATCGGTGAGCCGCTGCGCGACGAGCGGGATTTCGAATGAGCCCGGCACCCAGGCGACGTCGATCGCGTCGTCGGCAACGCCGTTTTCAATGAGCGCACTCAGCGCTCCTTCGAGCAACTTGCTGGTGATCGACTCGTTCCAGCGGGCGACGACGATGGCGAAACGGTCGTCGGGGGTGAGATCGGCTGCTGGTATGATGTTCGGCATCGGCGGCGCTCTACGAGCGCGATGCGAGCTCAATCGTCATACGAAGTCGCTCGTGCATAGCGTCGGGCGCCAAATCGGCGCCATTCGGCCAGGCTATTGCGCCGAACTCATCCACGAAAACCTGACGAAAGACGGCCGGATCACGCAAAGGCTCAAAGACGGGCCCAAATAATCGGTCCTTCAATGAAATCACACCTTGCACGCCATCGTCGAAGGTGATGGATAGCTGGTAATCAGCAAGTGGCTGTACGGAAACGATAGGGGACATAGTTTGTTACTCCAGCGGCTCGATTTCATTGAGAGGTAGGTGCGCTTCGGCGCGGCGCCAGTTTTCTCGCAGCTCCTCACGATGCTCTACCGCCCATTCTAAGACCAGCCCAAGGGGCCGCCGGCGAAGTTTTCCTTCGGTAATCTCCAGTGTATCTATGTCAATTTTCGCCGCATCCTTTCCATAATAGGCATGAAAATGCGGCGGCGGATGTTCATCGAAGTACATTCGGATCGTGATGCCATAAAACTGACTGATTGTTGGCATCTCCGCCCTCTTTTGATCTTACTCCTTCACGCTCATCAAGAACTCGGCGTTAGTCTTGGTTTTTTGCAGCCGGGTTGTGAGCAGCTCCATGGCATCGGTTGGGGTCATGTCGTGGAGCACGCGGCGCAACAGACAGATGCGGCGGTGCTCTTCGGGGTCCATGAGCATTTCCTCTTTGCGCGTGCCGCTGCGCGTGATGTCGATCGAGGGCCAGATGCGGCGGTCCACGAGCCGGCGGTCGAGCACGATTTCCTGGTTGCCGGTGCCCTTAAACTCTTCGAAGATGACCTCGTCCATTTTGCTGCCGGTGTCGACGAGGGCCGTGGCCACGATCGTGAGGGAGCCGCCGTCCTCCACCTTGCGCGCGGAGCCGAAGAACCGTTTGGGCCGCTGCATGGCGTTGGCGTCGATGCCGCCGGAAAGAATTTTTCCCGAATGTGGACACTCGGCATTCCACGCCCGCGCCAGCCGCGTGATCGAATCGAGAAAAATGAGCACATCCTTGCCGTATTCGACCATCCGCTTGGCCTTCTCGATGACCATCTCGCTGACCTGCACGTGCCGGGCGCTCGTTTCGTCGAACGTGGAGCTGATCACCTCGCAGTGCGGGCCTTTGATCTGCCGCTCCATGTCGGTGACTTCTTCCGGCCGCTCGTCGATGAGGAGCATGATCACGTATGCGTCGGGATAGTTCGTGAGTACGCTCTTGGCCATTTTCTGCAGGAGGATCGTCTTGCCCGCGCGCGGCGGGCTGACGATCAGCCCGCGCTGGCCGAAGCCGATCGGCACGATCATGTCGACGACCCGCATCGCGACTTCGTTTGGCGTGGTCTCCATCACGATCCGCTGGTCGGGATGGACCGGCGTAAGGTCGTCGAAGTAAATCTTCTTGGCTAAAAGGTTCGGGTCATCGCCGTTGATCGCCTCCACGCGCAGCAGGGCGAAGTAGCGCTCATTTTCTTTAGGCGGGCGAATTGTGCCGGCCACCGTGTTGCCGTTTCGCAAACCAAAGCGGCGAATCTGGCTTGGCGATACATAAATGTCGTCCGGGCACGACAAGTAGTGGTAATCCGGGCTGCGCAGGAAACCGAATCCATCGGGCAGGATTTCCAGCGTGCCCTCGCCGTACATCAGGCCTTTGAGCTTCACCCGCTCCTTGAGGATGCGGAAGATCAGGTCCTGCTTCTTCAGACCGCTGACGTCCGGAACATTTTCCGCTTCGGCCGTGGCGATCAGCTCGGGCACACTCATCCGCTGCAGCTCGGCAATGTGGATGTTCCGATCGTGTGCATCATCCTTGGCGATGGCCGCTCCGATTCGCCGCACGCGCTCGGCCGCCTTGTCGAGCTCCTCGGCAAGCGAAAGTGGTTCCTCGCGGTCGAGCTCGGCCAACAGATCGGGATCGATGGCCACGTTGCCATTTTCGTCGGAACGCTTGCGCCGCTGCACTGGCCGCGTGCGATGGTTGCGCGCGTCGCGTGGAGGTGAATCAGACATCGAGTTTTCGCTCCTGAAAAGAAAGAGCGCATGGCGCGCGGACAGCGCCTGTGGTGGGATGGACGAACAGAAGGGATCTTGGAGGGCACGAACGGCCCGCCATGAGGTTGCCTCTCTCGAGTATTATTGCACACCACAGGCAACCAAGGGAAGACGAAACAGGCCAGCAATGCTAGCCTCGCCGAAAATTAACATCCGTAGTGGAATTGGTGACAATTTGATCCGCGGCCTGGGCTGAACTCTTGCTTCAGCTACAAGTTGGTGATGTGGTCGGTCCAAAACTCTTGAACAGCATGCCGAAGCTCGTCCTCCGAGCCATCGTTGGCGATCATGAAGTGCGCCTCACGACGCTTTTCGTCGACCGTCCACTGTGCCGCTTCGCGGCGGTCGAATTCTGCTTCGGTCCAGCCGCGCTGACGTGCCCGCTCAAGGCGGATTTCGCGCGGAACCTCCAGCATTAGCAGAATGTCGCACATGGGCCCCCAGCCGGCTTCCAGGAGCACCGGCGCATCGAGCACTACCGCGGGCCGCCCCTCGGCCGCAAACTGATCCTTCTTTTGCAACAGCCGCCGCCTGATTCGCTTGTGAAGCAGCTCTTCGAGGAAGCGCCGGTCGAGCTCCGCCGTGCCGCCAGAGGCGAACACGCGGCGGGCGATCGCCGAACGGTCAACGCTGCCCTCGGCGGCAAAAACGGTGTCGCCCCAACGCTTACGTAGCTCGCGCTGCACCGCCGGATCCTCCGCCAGCACGGCATGGCCGGTGCGGTCGGCATCCAAGAGGCCGGCCCCAAATTCAACCAGCATTTTGGCGACGAGCGACTTGCCGCTAGCAACCCCGCCGACCAGGCCGATGGTTTTCATGCGCTCCACGGTACGGATTCAGCCCAGTTGTCGCCAGACTTAACGTCGACCTTGAGCGGCACACGCAGGGGCATCACGGAGCGCATTTCATGTTGCACCAACCCGGCCAGGCGGTCGATGTCTTTCGGCGCCACTTCAAACACCAGCTCGTCGTGAATTTGCAGGATCATTTTGGCCTCGATCGACTCGTCGCGCAAGCGTCGCCAAATGGCGATCATCGCCAGCTTGATCATGTCGGCCGCAGAGCCCTGGATCACTGAGTTGACGGCGGTGCGCTCGGGCAGATTGAGAGGCCGCCGGCTGGGCTGGTCCGTGCCGAGCGAGAGTTTGTCGAGCGGGCGCACGCCTTGAATGGCTCGACGCCTTCCCAAGATCGTCGAGACATAACCCTGGCGACGGCACTCCTCCAGCGTGCGGAGCATGAAGTTTGCCACGCCCCGGTACGTGGCAAAGTAGCCGTCGATGAACTTGGCCGCATCCTCCTGCGAAATTCCCAGCGTCTTGGCAAGCCCGAAGGGGCTTTGGCCGTAGATCACGCCGAAATTCACTGCCTTCGCACTGCGCCGCATGGCGGACGTTACTTCGCCGGGCTCCACGCCAAAGACCTGGCTGGCCACTAAAGTGTGAATGTCCTCATCGCGCTCGAACGCCCGGCACATTGCCGGATCATCCGAATAATGAGCCAGGATTCGCAGCTCAATCTGCGAATAGTCGGCCGAGAGCAGTTTCCAGCCCGGCGGGCCCGCGATAAACGCCGAGCGAATTTCGCGGCCTTCCTCAGTGCGAATCGGGATGTTTTGAAGGTTTGGGTCGCTGGAGCTGAGACGGCCCGTTGCGGCCACCACCTGATTGAACGAGGCGTGCACACGGTGCGTTTCCTTTTGAATCATTTCGGGCAGCGCGTCGACGTACGTGTTTTTCAGCTTGGAATACTGGCGATACTCAACAATCTTGGCCGGCAGGGCATGCGACGTGGCCAGCTGCTCCAGCACGTCGGCATCGGTGCTGGGCCCCGTTTTGGTTTTCTTAACGACCGGCAGGCCGAGTTCCTGAAAAAGCACCTGCGCGAGCTGCTTCGGAGAGCCGATATTAAGAGGATGACCGGCCAACTCTTCAATCTCGCATTCGAGTTGCTTGAGCCGCTCGCCATATCGCGCGCTCAGTTCGCCAAGACGCTGCGGATTGACGCGCACGCCAGTGAATTCCATATCGGCCAGCACCTCGATAAGCGGCACTTCGAGCGTCTCGTTCAGCTTTGCTAGCTGCATTTCGGCAAGCCGCGCGGCCAGGATCGGCTGCATGCGGAGCGGGATGTCTGCATCCTCGGCCGCATAGGTGGCCACTTGCGCCACCGGCACCTCGTCCATTCGTTTCTGCTCGCGACCTTTGCCGATGAGCTGATCGATCTTGATCGTGGTGTGGTTGAGATATTTCTGGGCCAGCTCATCGAGGTTGTGGCTGCGTCCGCCGGCATCGAGCAGGTAGCTGGCGACCATCGTGTCGAAATCGACACCGGAAAGGCGTACGCCCGCCGCCCGGAGCACAATGATGTCATACTTGAGGTTCTGCCCGATTTTGCGGATGGCCGGATTTTCGAGCACCGGGCGCAGTGCCTCGAGGGTTTCGGTCGCGTTGAGCACGCGCTCGCCCGCCGGGCCGCGCACCGGCACATAAAACGCTTCGCCCGGCCTGTATGCGAACGAGTACCCGACAATCGATGCGCAGCGCGGTGACACGTGCGTTGTTTCTGTGTCGACACTGATCATCGACTGGGCGGCCAGCTGCGCTACAAGGTCGGCAAGCTTTTCGGACGTGTCGATAAGGTGGTAATTCGCCTCGGCGGCCGTCGAGGCGGTTGGCACTTCCGCCGGTTCCAGCTTGGCGACGCGCTCGGCCAAACCGCGAAAGCCGAATTCGGAAAACAACTCGGCCAGCCGTCGCTGATCCATGCCGCCCACGCGGCTGGCGTCCCAATCCGGGGCCACCGGTACCTGGTTGTCGAGCCGCACTAGCTCGCGCGATAGAAGCGCGGACTCGCGGTTGGCGGCGATCGCTTTGCCCTTGGCACCTGGCACCTCGGCCGCGTGCTCCAACAGATTGTCGAGCGTGCCGTAGGTCTCGAGCAGTGCCTGAGCCGTCTTCGGGCCAATGCCGGGCACTCCGGGCACGTTGTCGACCTTGTCGCCAATCAGCGCCTGGAAGTCGACAACCTGGTCGGGCCCGACGCCCCATTCCTGCCGCAGCGCGGCCGCGTCGAATACGTGATTCTTGCGGATATTGTACACGGCCACACGGTCGGTAATCAGCTGCCGGCAGTCCTTGTCGCCGGTCACCAGAAAGCAATTGGCGCCAGCTTCATCGCAAATACGGGCCACCGTGGCCAGCACATCGTCGGCCTCGAAGCCTTCGCAGGCGAGAATCGGGATCGCCATCGCTTCCAGCACTTGCTCGATCTTGGGAATCTGGCCGGCCAGCTCGTCGGGCATTTCGCCGCGCTCGGCCTTGTACAGATCGAATAACTGGCTGCGAAACGTCGGCCCTGACAGGTCAAACGCGCAGATCAGCGCGTCAGGCTTCTTCTCCTCGATTAAATACACCATGACGCGCACGAAGCCATAGACGGCGCCGACCTGCTCGCCGCGCGGACTGCTCATCTCCGGCAGGGCATGGAACACCTGAAAGATGAGCGAATGCGCGTCGACCGCGTACACGTCCCAGCCCTTGATGTCGACGGGCAGCGGTTCGTGGTCACAGGCCTCAGCGGCCTGCGCATCGGACGGCTGCCGCTGGTCCGCTGCCGCCCGCCGGGATACGATAACATCAGTTTCGTCGTCTCGCTGGGCAGCCGGCGAGCACGGATCGCCCTGACCAAGACCTGGCAGAGTTCTTTGTTGGGATCGAGCAGGCATGAGGGCTGCGTTTTGTGGGTTGCAGGGACGCTCGCCGCGAGGCTGATTACTCATCGTATCCGGTTCGTTGACACGCGGTAATCCCCTAATTAAGCTGGACTTACGGCGATTCTGCGCTCGCAGTGCGCTGTCGCGGAATTCGCAAGAATTCTGATCGTTCGCAAGCGTGTCCGAAGTCTTGCGACTTCAGCTACCAAGAAGAGGTAAAGCCATGCCGGCCCGGCAAGATCAGACCCTGCAGATTTTCCTCATCATTTGCATCTTCCTGCTGCTGGTGTTGGGCGTCGCCACCTACCTCGGATGGCGCGGCTACAGCGATGCGGAGCAGCGCCTCACGGCCGCGAATACGAACCTCGAACAGAAAAACACGCAGGTCACTAACCTGCAAACTGAAAACGAGAACTACCGCGAATTTATCGGCGTCGGCCGCAACGACAACTACGCCGACGTCGAGGCTACGTTTAAGGCCGATATGCAGCGGTATGCTGCGGGGGTCGCCGATGAAGGCAGCCGCTATTACCGCAAGGTTTTGGAGGCTGTCTATGCCGAAGCGCAACGAAACGCTGCCGGCGAAGCCGAGCAGAAAAAGCTCGTCGAAGACTTGAACAATCGCCTGGAAGCCGTGAATGCTTCGGCCACGGCGCAAATCAACGAGCATAAGCAGGCCGCCGACAAAGCCCAACAGGACCTGGCCGCTGAAAAGGCCAAGTTTCAGGAGGATCGCACTGCCCTGGAGGCCAAGCAGGCTGAGCTGCTCGCCATCGTCGAAAAGCAGAAGACGGAATTTGAAACGAGAGTCGCCGAATACGAAGCCGAGGAAAAACGGCTGACCGAAATGCTCGAAAACCGTGAGCTGGCGGTGAAGAACTTGATTGAAGGACAGAAGCCCGAGATAGACAGCTTTGAAGTCGCCGACGGCCGAATTTCCTGGGTGAACCAAAACGGCACGGTTTGGATCAACCTCGGGTCCTCCGACTCGCTCCGGCGGCAGGTTACCTTTAGTGTATTCGACGGCGACCGGCACGACGCCGAAAAGGCTACTAAGAAGGGCAGCATCGAAGTTACTCGCGTGCTCGAGGCGCACCTGTCCGAGGCCCGTATCACCGAGGATGATCCAACCAACCCGATTCTTCCCGGCGACATGATCTACAGCCAGGTCTGGCACCGCGGCAAAAAGCTGCGTTTTGCTCTTACGGGAATCATCGACATCGACAACGACGGGCAAAGCGACATGGATCTTGCACGCCAGCTGATCGAGCTGAACGGCGGCGTGGTCGACGCTTACGTGAAGCCGGATGCCACCGTCGAGGGCACGATCACCGCGAATACCAAGTACCTGGTACTTGGTGAGTTTCCGAACTCGCCCACCGAGGTGGCCCTGCAAAAGCCATGGGAAGACATGCACGTTGAAGCGCGCGACTTGGGCGTGGAAACGATCTCGCTTACTGAGTTTCTCAATCAGATGGGCTACCGGCCGCAAGAGCGCACGGTGCAGCTGGGCGCGGGCGCCTCGGCTCGCGATTTCCCGGCCCGTCCGGAAGCCGGCGCCGCAACGCGCTTCCGTCCGCGCACGCCGAATCGCAGACAACCGGCGGAAACGGAGTAAGCTCTCGTTACGGAATTTCGAGAATTCGGCCAGCCGTCGATGACGTAAGCAGCCCCCAGCTCCGCCGGGGGTTTTTATTGCGCCCTGTCGTTCGCGAACCCCCGCAGAGCCGGCGGCTGACGTCGTATCCCAAAGCCATCATCTTATTTGAACAGCCGTTCGCGCACGAACTGCAGCTCCTTCTCCACTACCTGTAGCGCCGGCGGTAAATCCTTCGTCTCGAAATGTCGTGGTT
>DATFGJ010000204.1:0-12445 GCA_035249585.1 Lacipirellulaceae bacterium | reverse complement strand
GAGTGCGGCGAGCACGCGTGGATGAATGTCGCTTGGGCCGGGGCCAAGCAACGTTCGCACCGGCGGCGTTACAGTCAGGGGAATAGATGCCATATGAGCAAATTTAGCGGTGTCGCTTGCGACTCCGGCGTTCGGGCGGCGACTCTTTGACTAGCGCACTGATTTGTTTGAACTCCGGAGTGCCCGCTTCGCGGCACCATTCGAACATCGCGGCCTCGGTCGTAGTCAGCACAACGCCGGCGGATTCCATCCGCCGCAGTGCCGTTTCATGATCGATTGCGTGCCGCGTGCCGACCGCGTCGACCGCAACGTACGGCTCAAAGCCGGCCGCCGCCAGGTCGAGCGCCGTTTGCATCACGCACACATGCGTTTCGATGCCGCACAACAATACGCGAAAGCGACTATCTTTTCGCCAACGATCAAAAATCTCGCTGCACTCGCAAGCGCTAAACCGCAACTTACTTGGTACGTCCCCCAGATGCTCCCGAAGCTCCATCGGAATCGGGCCCAGCTTTTCGGGGTATTGTTCGGTGGCCGCGAGCGGGACGCTCATTATGCGAGCCGCGTCGACGAGCCGGCGAATGTTCCATACGATTCGAGCCTGATCAGGAATCACCGCCAGCAGCCGCATTTGCGCGTCCACAACCAGGAGGGCCGTGTCTTCCCGATTCATCAATTCTGGGCTTCGCAGCAGGTGCGAATTCTCGGCCTTTGCGGCTGGCGCTCGTTCCATGGCGACAAGTTAACCCCTGGCTGGTCTAACGACAATGGGCGACAATGTTGTGAGGAATTTCCGTATATACGAACGAAGTCATGATTTAATCATTTCAGCGTACTCGACGACTTTCAGGATGCGGGAATGAGGATGCCGCGTGCAGGGGACAGAACCTGAATGCCTTTCCCCGCCCCCTGCATCCCGCATCCTGCATCCTACTACAATGCAAAGCGCTCAAAGATTTCGGTCCACGACAATCCTCACCGTGCGTCACCAGGGACGCGTCGCCATTGGCGGCGACGGCCAGGTCAGCCTGGGCGACACGGTGATGAAGGCCGACGCGGTGAAAATCCGCCCGCTTGCCGACGGCCGCGTCATCGCCGGTTTCGCCGGCGGCGCCGCCGATGCCTTCGCCCTGTTGGAGCGCTTCGAGGCCAAACTTAAAGATTACCCGGCCAACATGCCGCGCGCCGCCACCGAGCTCGCCAAGGAATGGCGCACCGACCGGGTACTGCGGCGGCTCGAAGCGATGATCGCGGTCGTCGATTCTCAGCACACGCTGCTTGTGTCTGGCACGGGAGACGTCATCCAGCCGACCGACGGCATTTTGGGCATCGGCTCCGGCGGCAATTTCGCACTCGCCGCCGCAAAGGCTCTGGTCGCCCACTCCCAGCTGTCGGCAGCCGAGATTGTGCGAGTCGCCCTGGAAATCGCCGGCGACATCAGCGTTTATTCCAATCGAAACATCGTGATCGAAGAATTGGCAGCGTCGTAAAGTGACCAGGACGCGGGATGCAGGATGCGGGGAGCAGGGCGAGGCATTCGAGTTCCGACCCAGCTCCCTGCATCTCGCATCCTGCATCCTCCACACGACGACGCTGCGCGAAATAAGAGTAAGTGAGAATTCCCCGTGCGTGAGTTAACCCCTCGCCAAATTGTTACCGAGCTCGACCGTCATATTGTCGGTCAGAACGATGCAAAGCGCGCCGTTGCCATTGCCATTCGCAACCGCTGGCGACGGCAGCAGCTCGACGATGAAATGCGAAATGAGGTTGCCCCCAAAAACATTCTTATGATCGGCCCAACCGGCGTCGGCAAAACGGAAATCGCTCGCCGGCTGGCCACGCTCACCGGCGCGCCATTCATCAAGGTCGAAGCGACGAAGTACACGGAGGTCGGCTACTACGGCCGCGACGTGGAGAGCATGGTCCGCGAATTGGTCGAGAACGCCATTGGCCTGGTGCGCCAAAAGGAGCTGGAGCGCGTCGAGCCAGAAGCCAGGCGCCGCGTCGAGGAAAGGCTGCTCGACCTCTTGGCGCCGCAGCCCTCGAGCTTCGAAGTCGGCGTCGAATCGCCCAATTCGCCGGAGCGCTTCGAGCGCACGCGCGAAAAAATGCGCGCCATGCTCGCCGGCGGCGAAATGGAAAATCGTAACGTCGAAATCACGATTGAGCAGAAGGCCCATGCGATGATGATTCCCGGCATGGGCCCCGGAGGCGACTCGATCGACTTCGACTTCCAGGGCATGCTGGAAAAAGTGCTGCCCAAAAGCGTCTCGCGCCGGCAGATGACCGTGGCCGAGGCCCGCCGCGTGCTCTTCGAGCAGGAAACCGAGGCGATGATCAACGCCGAAAAGGTGAACGCGCAGGCCATCGAGCTGGCCGAGAATGTGGGCATCATTTTCGTCGACGAGATGGACAAGGTCGTGGCCAGCGAAGGCGGCCGCGGGGCCGACGTCTCGCGCCAGGGCGTTCAGCGCGATCTGTTGCCGATCGTCGAGGGCACCGTCGTGAACACCCGCTACGGCTACGTGCGGACCGACCACGTCCTGTTCATCGCCGCGGGCGCGTTTCATAAAGCGAAGCCGTCCGACCTCATGCCGGAGCTGCAGGGCCGTTTTCCGATCCGCGTAGAGCTGAAGGACCTCACCAAGAACGACTTCGTGCGCATCCTCACGGAGCCAAAAAGCTCTCTAACCAAGCAATACACCGCGTTGCTCAAGACCGAAGGCGTCGACGTCGAATTCACGCCCGACGCGATCGACACCCTCGCCAGTTATGCTTTCGACGTAAACCAGCGCACGCAAAACATCGGCGCCCGCCGCCTCTACACGATCCTGGAACGCATGCTCGAAGAACTCTCCTTCGAAGCGCCCGACATGGGCATGGGGCGAGTGGAAATCAACGCCGGGTATGTGAAAGAGCGGCTGGAAGAAGTGGCCAAGGATGAGGATTTGAGCAAGTTTATTTTGTGAGCGTTTCAAAATGCGGTCAATCGAACCCGATTGGGATGATTCACGAATTCTTTATGAAAAGGGCTGGGATGCCATGCATGCTGGGCAACTCGAAGCTGCCATCCAGTTGTTTGAGCAAAGCAATCGTGTAGATCCTCATTACAAAACGTGCCTGCACCTTGGCGAGTGTTTACTGCGTTTACGTCGGCACAAGGATGCCATAATTCCACTCGCTGCTGCAACGGCTTTGAATCGGCAAGGAATTGCGCCATTCATGTTGGCGGAGGTTTACATGACGCTGGGCGAACCGGGTAAAGCGCATGAATTCGTTACGTTGGCGATTGAACGTCAACCCGATCTAAAACGTGCACGTGAATTAGAACCGAGCATTCGCGAGGCCGCAGAGCGCCGAATACGTGACATTTGTGGGGATCCATGAAAAACGCCGAAGGCGTTGAACTCCGAAGCCTAGGGTCGTCGCGCTAGCGGCGCAAAAAAACATGCACTGCCGAGCGTTGCCCGGCAGTGCATGAATGTTTTTCTGGCTGACGCGCTGGTTTTAAAAACCATCGCGTGCGATCACAGCGTCATCCGCAGCTTATCAACCGCAGCTTAGTAGCCGCGACGTCCGCCGCCGCCACCGCCATAGCCGCCACGTCCGCCGCCGCCGCCGCGGTCTTCGCGCGGCCGGGCTTCGTTGACGGTCAGCGTCCGCCCATCGTGCTCCTTGCCGTTGACGCCGGCAATGGCCGCTTGGGCTTCTTGGTCGCTGTTCATTTCCACGAAGCCAAAGCCTTTGCTTCGGCCGGTGTCGCGGTCCATGATGACCTCAGCACTTTTTACCGTCCCGTATTCACCAAAAATTTGGTCGAGATCTGAGCTCGCGACGTTATAGCTCAGATTGCCACAATAAAGCTTCTTTCCCACGATACATCTCCTGAATCTGGAAAGGGGTTACAGCCCGGTTTCACTTTCGGGGCTGCGAGGAAAGGGGCCAAGAATGGCGGCCCGCCAGGAGGTGCGGCTGAAAGAGGCAGAGGCAGCCGACCAAAAGATACGGCTAACAGAGACACGTTCGCTAGACCAACCGCGAGTATTATCGCACTCGAGCCAGACAAGTCTAGAGCAAATATCGACCGATCCGACATGAAAGTATCAGAATTGAGTGCCCGCGGTTTCGTACCGATGTTCCAACAGGTTTTAACGACATGAACGCGAATCGATCCGCCGCAACGGTCGCCCCCCGGCTCGGCCTCTGGGACACGGTTAGCATCATCGTCGGCATTGTCGTGGGGACGGCGATTTTCAGATCGCCGACCATCGTGTTCCAGAATGCGGGCGGGCCGGCGATGGCGCTGGCGTTGTGGGTTGTAGGCGGCGCGCTCGCCTGGTGCGGAGCCGTTTGTTACGCCGAATTGGCGACAACCTATCCGCGCGACGGCGGCGACTACGAATATCTCAACCGGGCTTTCGGCCCGTGGTGCGGTTTCTTGTTTGCCTGGGCGCAGCTCACGACGGTGATCAGCGGCAATATCGCAATCATGGCGTACGCATTTGGCGATTACGCCGCGCGTCTTTGGCCGGCGGCCGGCAATTATTCCATCTGGGTCGTGATGGCGCCTGTGATCGTGCTTTCGGCGCTAAACGCGTTTGGCGTCGTCGCGGGGAAGTTCGTTCAGAATCTGCTGACGGCAACAAAATTGATTGGGCTGGCCGCGCTGGTGATCGCTGGATTGTGGGTAAGTTCGGCCGAAGCGCAGGTCGTCGCGAACCCTGGCGTACCGTCCTCGCGAATTGGCCTGGCACTGGTTTTTGTTCTGTACGCCTACGGCGGTTGGAGCCATGCCGCATTCGTAGCAGCCGAAGTCCGCGATCAGCGCCGCAACTTGCCGCGCGCACTTGTGCTTGGAATTACGGGCATCGCGCTGATTTACCTCCTCGTGAATGCGATGTATTTGTTAGCGCTAGGCTTTGACGGCGCGCGCACGACCCTGACGCCGGCCGCCGACGTCTTGGAGCATGCTGTTGGACCCTGGGGCGGCCGGGCCATCAGCCTGCTGGTGATGCTCTCCGCACTCGGCGCTATCAACGGAATGATCCTAACCGGCACGCGCGTGTACGCGACGTGGGGCGCCGATTATGCCGGACTCGCCTGGTTGAGCAAGTGGAACCGCGGCGCCGCGCCCATCGCTGCAATCGCGGCTCAAGCTGCAATCGCGCTGGTTCTCATCGTGCTCGTCGGCACAACGACGGGCCGGAATGCGTTTGACGCTGCGCTGCGTGCCGCCGGCCTCGCTGGCTTGCCGTGGCAAGAATACAACGGCGGGTTCGAAGCGCTCGTCGCCGGCTCAACGCCTGTCTATTGGGCGCTTTCGTTGTTGACCGGGCTGGCCGTGTTTACATTGCGCTTCAAGGATCGCGCGATCGAACGGCCATTTACAATCCCACTGTTTCCAGTGCCGGCCGTCCTCTTCTGCGCAACGTGCGCATATATGCTGTACGCGAGTGCGGTCTACGCTCGATGGCTCGTTCTGCTAGCGGTGGTGCCGCTCATGATCGGTGGGGGACTCGTCCTCATCGTGCCAAGGCGTGAGAAGAACCACTAGCGTAATCTTCCGCGTCGATTCGCCGTGGTGCCAACTTGAACAGAGTTAGGAGGAACAAGAGTTGCACCGCCCACCTAGATTCAAAAACCGGCCGGCACCAAATTCCCGAGATAGGAGGCTAAAACCATGGCCGACAACAATCTCAGCGGCAAGCGTATTGCTTTTTTAGCGACCGATGGCGTCGAGCAGGTCGAATTGACCGATCCGTGGCAAGCCGTGAAAGATGCCGGCGCCACGCCAGAACTCATCTCCCTGAAGTCGGGGAAAATTCAAGGCTGGAATCACGACAAAAAGGGAAAGAAGTTCAAAGTCGATAAGCTGGTCCATGAGACAAGCGCCGAAGACTACGATGGTCTGGTGCTGCCGGGGGGCGTGATGAACCCGGATACCTTGCGTATGTACGATGAAGCGGTCGACTTCGTCCGCGACTTCTTCAAACAGGAAAAACCGGTCGCATCGATTTGCCACGGGCCGTGGATGCTCGTGGAAGCGGACGTTGTCGATGGCCGCCGGCTCACTTCGTGGCCAAGCGTGAAGACCGACATCCGCAACGCGGGCGGCAACTGGGTCGACGAGGAGGTGGTTGTCGACAATGGCCTCGTGACTAGTCGCAAGCCGGATGATCTACCCGCGTTCTGCGCGAAGGCCGTCGAAGAGTTTGCCGAAGGCCGGCACGCCGCGCAACAGGTTGGCGTGGGAGCCGGTGCGGCTGAAAACGATCGTGGAACGCCCGCCTCCAGAATTGACGACCTCTGATCTGCACGAAAAGCGCAGCGTTATAGCGGCCAATTGCCCTTCCGCCGCGGCGGCCGGCTGTGCAACAATCGTCGGCCATGCGACGACGCGCCATCGATTTTGCGGTCTATCTTTTCGTGCGGCTTGTGATCGCCGTCGTTCAAGCGGTGCCGCTCGCGGTGTGCGAGCGCGGCGCCGAGCTGGTCGCAACACTTTTCGGCCGATTGCTGCGTATTCGCGCTAGCATTGTTGAAGAAAACCTGCGCACGGCATTTCCCACGCTGACGGTCGCCGAGCGGCAAGCGATCACCTGGCAAATGTGGCGGCACTTGTTCCTCATGATCGCCGAGATGGCCCACACGCCGCGCAAGGTTCACGAGACCAATTGGAAAGAGCATTCGAATATTGTCGACCAGAAATTGTTTGTGCGAACGCTGCTCTCCGGCCGGCCGCTGGTGTTAATCTCCGCGCACTTCGGCAACTTCGAGCTTGGCGGCTACCTGATGGGGCTGTTTGGCTTCCCCACATACACGGTCGCGCGCCGCCTCGATAATCTTTACCTCGACCGGTTTGTGAACGATTTTCGCGGACGCACCGGCCAGTTCATGCTTCCCAAGAGGGGCAGCCGCGACATGATCCAGGAGGTGCTGGAGCGCGGCGGCATTCTCACGCTGCTGGGCGATCAGGCGGCTGGCGAAAAGGCGTGCTGGGTGAATTTCTTCGGCCGGCCGGCCTCGACACACAAAGCCGTGGCGGCGTTCTCACTGGCCAATGGCGCGCCGACGATGGTCAGCTATGCCCGCCGGCTCGGCAAACCGCTGCATTACGAAGTTGGCCCCGAGGCAATTTGCGATCCGCGCGATAGCGATTTTCAATTTGGAAGCATTCCGCTGTTGGCTCAGTGGTATACGGACCACTTGGAAGCGCTCATTCGCCGCTCGCCGGAGCAGTATTGGTGGCTCCACCGTCGCTGGAAAGGGCAGCCGCCAGCCCGAAGACGAAAGGCGACTGCAAGAGAGTCTGAGGCGGCGTAATGGTGTCGACAAGAGGGGGGAGTGCGAGACGGGGAGCGTGGGAGACACGTCGTAGGTGGCTTACACTGCGTGTCCCCCTCCCGCTCTACTTGAACCTCCGCTACGATAGCGCGCCTGCTATTTGTTGGCCGCAACTGCATCCCACCGCCGAGCACCGTGTATCACTTCCGGCCGTTCCGCAATTCCGATCCGCCGCAAGTGGCGGAAATCTGGCGCGATCAGCCGCCGCAGCGAGGCCTCATGCAGCCCGTTTCGGCTGCCGTGCTGGAACAGCTCGTCTTTGCCAAGCCCTACTTCGATCCCGAGGGGCTGATCCTGGCATTTGCCGACGATAAGCCACTCGGTTTCATTCACGCGGGTTTTGGCGCCGGCGACGAGCAGGCCACGCTTGATACCGATACAGGCACGACCTATCTCATTATGCTTCGCGCCGATCATCGCGATGCGGCCTTGGCTGGCGAACTAATGGCGCGCGCCGAGAATTATCTTCGCAGCCGGGGCGCGAAGGTGATCTATGCCGGCGGCATTCGACCTCAAAACGCCTTCTACCTCGGTCTGTACGGCGGCAGCGAGCTGCCCGGCATCCTGGCGTCCGACCCGGTTGCGCACGAAGCTTGTCGGCGCAGCGGCTATCGCGAAATCGATCGCGTTCAGATTTTGCAGCTGGAATTGGCGAACTATAAACCATCCGTCTCGCGAGCCCAGCGACAACTGAGTCGCGAGCTTTCTGTTACCGAAATTGCATCGCCAGCTACCGCATCGTGGTGGGAGGCATGTACGACATGCGCGTTTGAGCGTATTCATTTCTCGCTTTCCACAGTTGCCGGGCGTGACACACTCGCAAGCGTCGGTTTCTGGGACATCGAGCCGCTGTCGACATGTTGGGGCGCGCCCACGGCCGGGATGCTCGATTTGGAAGTTAGCTCGCAGCGGCGGCGCCAGGGCATTGCCACGTTTCTGTTGAACGAGGCGTTCCAGCGGCTGCGCAACCGCGGCATCATGCGCGTCGAAGCGCAGACGATGCAGCAAAACGTTCCAGCGCTCGCGCTCTATGAAAAGCTGGGCTTTGCAAAAGTGGACGAAGGCGTGGTTTATCGCAAAGAGTAGTTGTAGTCGTCCGTTAACCGTTCAGGTCTTTTAGCCTTCTCGTGAAGTTGCAACTTGCGATTATCATTTTGCATTTCGTAACTCGTTGCTCTTCTGCGCGACGATGTCGTGTTTCACACCGGTCAGGAACTCGGCCAAAGTGCGCTCAGGTTCAACGTATTTGGCAGCCAAGCGCACTGAAAGTGCCTCGGCCCGGCCGTGCGCGCGTACGTCGGCGATATACGAGACGAGCAGCTGGCGCGACTGGGCATCCGAGTTGAGCAGAAAATAGACCCAGGCCCACGCTTCAGCATAATGACGCTGGTCCATTTGGCCCGCGTGGGCGAGCTGCTCCAATTCCGTTAGATCCGGCTGCCAGCCGTCGTGCTGCATCATGTCGGCAAGCAGTTCCACGTGCGGCCGGTTCAGACCGCCGTTGCCTCGCGGCACCTCGAAGAATTCCGCCAGCCCTTCATCAAGCCACAACGGCAATCCTGGCACCACGGCATGCAGGTAACCGTGCGCGACTTCGTGGCGAAGGTCCTCCGCGACGCGGTCGCCCCAGAAGGCATAGACACACAAGCGAGTATCGGTTTCCAGAAAGAACGCGCGTCGCGAAGGCACGCTCGGGAAGCGCTGAAGCAAAAACTGCTGGTACGTATCCGGGTCGCTGAACAAATAAACTTCGATGGGCTCATTGCTGCAAGGCAGGGCAAGCATCTGGCAAACATCGTTGCGTTCGGCCGTTAATTCGCGCACTAGACGGTGATCGTCGGCCAGCACGAAATTGCTGTTGAACACGAGTTGGTCGACCTGGAGCTGGTGTTTGGTCGGCAGCGCTGCGGGTTGCGGCACGGCGTGGCAGCCGCCGATCATCGGCAGAATCGCAGCCAGGTGGACGAAAGTTAAGCGCACGCCGTTCCCTCGAAAAGCGGCGATCATAGCCGAACAGCGGGCCAACCGCGAAGATCAGAAATGCGGGCCGGCCGGCCCTTTATGCCCTAAATCGCGCCGAAGTCCAGCGCCACTCGGTCGCTTTCGACTTGCAGTACGGCCGATACGCCGCAGTGCTTTGCGACGCAGCGCTGCAAGGCAGACCTCCTGGCCGCCTGTCACCAGCTGCCTCGTGCGCACGTCTCGGAACCCCCAAGATCGGACGCGCTCGACAAATTCCGGCAACCGGTCGGCCAGGCTCCACTCGGCAAGTTTCAGTGTGACGATCATGCCGCGGATCGTGACGCCCGGATGCGTTACAATCGGCTCGATATCGTCGAGCGTCGCCTGGGGCGCGATGTTCATGTCGGCGGCCAACCAGCGCACGCCCAAAAACTCGTGCCGCCGCACGTCCTTGCCACGCTTCTTCAGGTGGCGAAATCGTGGATGCTCGAGCACGGCCGGGTCCATGTCCGCCGGATCGATCCCCGTGACCAAGAGGCCGCGATCGAGCAACGCCTGGCTGGCCCCGCCCGGCGCGCAGCCGATTTCGACACACTCGTCGCCAGCCGCCAGCGGCAGCCCGCTCCACAGAATCGCCTCTTCCATCTTCGCATAGGCGCGCGACACGGCATGAGCTGGCAGTGTCACGGGGATCGCGCCGCCCGGCCATCGGGCCGGCCAAGATACCGCCCGGTGGTAGCCCGCCCACCAACGTCCCGGTTCGATCACGGCGATGTCGAGTACCAGTGCGTCGCGAGAAGATGGCCGCGGCCGGTCCGACGGTTCGCGTCGTAATTTCAACACGTTCTCCGGCGCAGCCGCCCTTATCCCAGCTTCAATTTCAAGGCACAGCGGAGCCACTTCGGATTCCATGTCCGGCTCCACATTACCTAATGCAGCCGGCTCCCAAACATGAACGTCGGACAACCTCGTCGCGGCTGCCAGCGCATCGACGCCGTGCTGACTCCAAACTTTTTCGCAGAGTGTGGCGAGCTTCGTACCGGCTAGCTGGCCCAATGATATGCCGTGCGCGTGCGCGAACGTCCAATGGCGCTCCGCGAGTTTGCGATCGTCGACGGGCCGTTCGACAGGGAGCTTGAAAGTCACAAAGCCGGGCCGTGAAAAGGCCAGCCGCCACTCGGGCTCGCTCCGCGTGACTTCCCCTTTGAGCGCTCCTTCCGCGCCGGGCCGACAGGTCATAAACACAAATTGAGGAGTGGCGTCAGCCATTGCAAACCGAATTCAGATCGAGTCCACTGAATTTCACCACAGAGACACTGAGGACACGGACGGGGATCGAGTGACGGATAAAGGAAACGATGAAAGATGAGGAATGCCCAATCAACCAAGCAGCTCTTATCGCTTATCTGTCATCCTTCAACCCGCACTCTCGGTGTTCCCTGTGCCTCTGCGGTGAATAATTACATTATGAATACTCAAACGCCACTTAACTGCCAATCTAACTGTTTCTCATGCCAAACAAAATCCAAAAAACTGACGACGAGTGGCGCCAGGAGCTGACGCCCGATCAATTCTACGTAACCCGGCAAAAAGGAACGGAGCCGGCGTTCACCGGCGAGTATTGGGACCATCACGAAGCGGGCATGTACCGCTGCATCTGCTGCGGGGCCGAATTGTTTCCCTCAGAGACAAAGTTTGACAGCGGCTGCGGCTGGCCGAGCTTCTACGCCGCCGCCAACGATGAAATCGTGGACACACAGGTCGACGCCAGCCACGGCATGGTGCGCGAGGAGATCATCTGCGGCCAGTGCGGCGCCCACCTGGGCCATGTCTTTCCCGACGGCCCGCGCCCAACCGGCTTGCGCTATTGCGTGAATAGCGCCTCGCTGAAGTTTGAGCCCAAGGACAAGTAGTTTCACGCAAAGGCGCCAAGGCGCAAAGCGAAAAGAAAAGTGTCATGCTTTGCGCCTTAGCGCCTTTGCGAGATACTTCTTTGTATGTCCGCAGAGATAAGCTCAAAACGGCCGCTTACGCAGCTCAACCACGAGATTGAGCAAGCGGAAGCCGACGCTTCGCGCCTGGATCAGGAGCGAGCCGCTATAGCGAAAAACGTACGCCGGGCGGCCCGGAAGCGGCGATACTTGCGACTGGCCCGTTGGTTGCGTCGCCCCGCCGCGTCGATCGAAATGTGGCGCAGCGGCTTGTTGGTCGTGGCGCCCTCGATGGCCGGCGTGCTGCTATTCGTATTGGTGCACATGCTTTTCGGCTCGTTTCTGCCGGCATTGCTCGCCTTCCTGGCCGGAGCTTCTGCGGGCGTAATAGCAACGTCGTCTTTACTCTATCGACCGCCGGATGAACTATTGGCGCCCGCGATCGCCGATGCCGAGTCGCAATGCCGGCTGGAAACGGCCCGCTTGCGCGAAAAAACCGAGAGGCTAAGCGAGTTAACCGAACGGCTCAAACACTTGGTCGACCAGCGGCGCGATCAAATCGCCTCCGGCAAGCTTCAACGCGCCGCCTTGTTGCAGCGCAACTGGAAAACAATGAGCGGAGCGGAATGGGAAGACTTTGTCGTCGAAGTGCTGCGAACGCACGGCGCGACGGTGCACCGCACCGGCCGCGCGGCAAATCAAGATGCCAATTTGATCGCCGACTTCGGTTCACGCCGCGTTGCCATCTTCACCGAAGGCGAAGGTCACAATGTCACGAGCGCCACAATTCAGCAGGCCATCGCGGCCAAAGATCGCCATCACTGCGACTCTTGCAGCGTGATTGTTAACCGCCGCTTCACTGGCGCCGCGCAAGATTTCGCACAGCGCAACGGCTGCACCGCGATCGGCAGCGGCGAATTTCCCGATTTCGTGCTCGGCAAGATCGAGCTCTAGTGTCCAAGCTGCCGCACCCGTGTACTATTAGAGTGCCACGCATCGAGCCGCAGCGCTCGGCGAGGTCAAACTTCAGCATTCGAGTCGCCCGTTTCATGGCTAAGCAGCGCGGGTCTTCGCCGTTATTTATTCTGGTCGCGATCATCGCGGTTGTGGCGGCGCTGTACGTTGCCAAGGAAATTCTGCTCCCGCTATCGCTCGCCATTCTGCTGAGTTTTTTGCTGACGCCGCTAGCCAACCGGCTGGAACGGTGG
>DATFGJ010000203.1:0-13429 GCA_035249585.1 Lacipirellulaceae bacterium | reverse complement strand
TATACTCGTTGCCAAAGTACATTTTTCGACGCGGGATATCGATCGCGATCACATTCGGCCCGTCGCCGTTGTCGAGTACCGTTTCGACATTCGTTCCATCCAAGTTGGCGCGGCGGATTTGATTGACGGTGCCGTCAAGCGTCCAATACACCTTACGTTCAACCGGATCGATTGCAATCGACTCGGGCGATGTGGGCTGGCTTGAGATGATTGCGCGTGAGTTGCTGCCGCTGAAATTGGCGGTCCAGATTTCATTCCGCAACCCGTCGGTCCAGAAGATGTGCTGAGCAATTGCCGGTCCCGCCGTAGCGACGATGAACCAAGAGCTGAGAAAGAATCCCACGCTGACGGATCGCTTCACAGGCAACATCGCACGCCTCAATTAGCGAGAGGATTACTTTTGGAGCTCACTAGCACATCGCCGGAGTTTTGGAACAGCCTGAGGTTAAGCGGCGAGCTTTTGGAAGTCAATTATCCTGAGCGGAGCGGATGGACGGCTTTAGCGACGCCTTGGTCAAATCGGCATCAAATTCTTTGCCGGTCTCTTCGCTGGGCGTTTTTGAGCCGACGGCTCTAAACTCGCTGACCGCTGCGGTTCTCAGCGTTGCTGACGCATTCGAGCTCGGCAATTGTTGCCTTGGCTGAGGAACTTTGGAAGCTCTTAGCTGTTAGCTCTCAGCTGTTAGCCAGAGACGAGCGGTCAGCTTGAAAGGTGTCAGGTTTCAGGTGTCAGGGAGGTTGCGGGCACAGTTCGCCTGCGGATAATAGATAATCATGAAAAGTGATATTGTCTCCATTTCGCCGGATGTAATGAGTGGCACGCCGGTGTTCAGCGGCACGCGCGTGCCCGTGCAGTCGCTGATCGACTGTCTCGAGGCGGGCGAATCGATTGATGACTTTCTTGATGGCTTTCCGACTGTGTCGCGCGACCAGGTGATCGCATTTCTGGAGGAAGCCAAGAAGCGCATGATTGTGGCGAGCAAGTAGCGTGCGTTCGAAGCCGTTACGTCTGACCGCATCCTCGCTGCAGTTTCGGTTTGACATATTGATGCACGCGCAGTATGCTTTGATGCATGAGAACGACCGTACGATTGGATGACAAGCTGCTGGCCGAGGCCAAGAAATTGGCCATCGACACCGGGCGTACGTTCGCGCAAGTGATTGAGGACGCGTTGCGCATTGCGCTCGCGCAACAGAAAGAGCGCAAGCGCACGAAGCCGGTCAAGCTGCACACGTGTGGGGGTAACGGTCTGCAACCCGGCGTTGATTTGTCAAATAATGCGGCAGTTCAGGATTTGATGGACGAGTACGATGGATTTACTGGACGTTAACGTCCTGGTAAACGCGTTCCGGCGCGACGCGCCTCGGCATGCAGAGTTCCTGGCATACGTTCGATCACTCGTCGAGAACAACCTTCCTTACGCCATACCGAGTACGGTTTTTAGCGGATTCTTCCGAATAATCACGCATCCCAGCATCTTTAATCCGCCCAGTAAGTTTGTGGATGCACTTACGTTTGCGGAGCAAGTGCGGTCGCCGTCTCATTGCCTGACGATCGTGCCTGGCTCGACTCATTGGGGCATCTTTGTGGAGCTGTGCACGAAGGGTGGGGCGCGCGGCGGGTTAATCAGCGATGCTTATTTGGCGGCGATGGCAATTGAAATCGGCGCGGAGCTTGTCACCGATGATCGCGGTTTTGGTCGCTGGCCGGGTTTGCGGTGGCGGCATCCCGTCGATGGGTAGACCGAGGGCACTGCTGGACAAGCCAGCAGTGGCACCCCGCGATCTTCACGGCGACTCGCTACGGTGAGATGATCGGGTTATGTGGCTTTGAGTCAAACCCTCCCCGTTCGGCTGCGACCCGGCACACGGCAAATTCGTGTGCCGTGTGCCTGCACGGCCGAAGCCTTGCCCGTCCCTAAAAGGGAGGGGAATTAGTCTTTGTTCGCACTCGCTTGTGGAGATACCCGAGGATGGCGGCGAGAATCCAGAGGAGTGCGCCGTGCGGCTCGGGGACTGTGGCGGTCGCGCTGGCGGAGCCGGCGAAGGAGCGGCCGAAGTTCGTGCGCCACATGTGGTACTCGACCGGGTTCCCTGACGTTTTGCGCCATGTCACGTAGTCGGCGGCGTTCACCAGGCCGTCCGCAGTGAAGTCGCCGGGCGGCCCGAAAATCAGTTGTGGCGAAAACGGCGAGAAACCGTCGTCGTCTTCCTTGTTGCTGGCAGCCGACCAGGGGCTGCCCAGCGGGTTGTTCGGATTCGTCGTGTCGGAGTCATAACCGACGTCGGTGGTGAGGGTCATTTGCTCTTTGGAGTTGAACAAGTAGTTGAAGTTTCGCCAGTCGGTGATGGGAACCTTTCCATCGTGAACGATTCCGGCCACGATCGTGATGGAAGTCTTCCTGGCGTCCAGTGAAGCGACCAGGAAATTGTTGAGCGCGTCGCTCGAGAAGACGAGCGCGCCGCCGACGGGAAGGCGGTTTTGCGGCGGCACTTCGGGGAACACGGCGACTCCGAGCGGCGTGAGCGGCGCGCGCAAGGGGCCGCCACCATCGGGGTCAACGAAGTCGTAATCCTTCGTGCCGTTATTGCCATCGCTGGCCATGCCCGGGGCGTTTGAGTACGTAATGGTGCCTTCGGACCAGTTGTTGCCCGGATGGTCGCGATCGAGTCCATAGAACGCGATGCCGGTGCGAAAGTCCATGTTGTTTCCCGGCGGCGTGGGGTCGTGAACGCGGTTCGGAGTCAAGTTCGAATTCCGGTAGGTCAAACGCAGGGCGGTTGCTTGATTGGGAACGTCGAACTGGCCTGTGATATCGAACTTCATGTACATAGCACTGAAGCGGTCGTTGACGTCGCTTGCCCCTGGGGGGAAGTTGTCGAGTATGCGTGTGGCCAATTCGGTGCTGGAGCCAAGATTGGTGGCCGGCTGATGGTCGCGCACTTCGGCGTCGGCGCCCGCGCCTTTGCTGGTGGCGATGACGACCGCACCGGCGGCCGGCGCGAGCGGAACGGCAAGTGAGATCGCAAGCGTGATGATGCAACTATGGCAGTCCTTCATCGGATGGTACCTAGCAACGATGAGATGTCGAAATACGATGGTGGCGCGGCGCAGCCGATGAGAATGCAGCTCCACGCGAGTGAAACGGCTTCTCCCACGCTGGCGAGCCGGAGGTTTATTCCCGGCCGAGCTTAGTGTAATCGGCGAATGATGCCAGCGGGAGTAAATGCGTCAGCTGTTCCCAGAAAACGTGCTTCAGGACGGCCTAAAAACATGCCCTCGCGTGGGCATGGACTGAACCCTCCACTTCGGCTGCGACCCGGGACACGGCAAATCCGTGTGCCGTGTGGCCGCAAGGCCGAAGCCTAGCTCAGCTCGGCTGGGCTCGCCGCAGGCCTCTCGAAAAGGGAGGGATTTTCTTGGTGCCGAACGCTTCGGCGCGTAACGATTGTTCGGTTCGGGCCGACGGTAAGGCCTGTGCAGCGAAACGGCCTGTTTTTTTGACCAATGCCCAATCGTGTCGCAGACTTTAATGCCAACGAGAACTTGGCACTTATCAAATCCTTTTCGTTACGGCTTTTCTTTAGTTTGTTACTGGGGTTCAGGGCAGAGCTCCAGCGGACAGGGGCATATCGACCGCAAGGTCTGGACGCAAAACCACGGGTTCTCCCGGACCGGAGATCGCCAGGTTGCGGAATGAGTGTTTACTTACCAAACGCAAGTTCGCCACGGGTCGCTCGCGCGCGGTCTTGCAAAACTGTGTTAATCAACTGAGGGCCCTGCTCGTTCACCATCCGCGGATCAGCGGTCGCTCATGCGTAATGACGCCGAGCTGCTGCGCGAAATTGCCGACGGTGATCCTGCAATCTTCCGGAAGGAGGACAACATGTTTCGCTTCCATTGGACGTCGGTAAACTATTCCAGCGCTTATCTGTTGAGCTTTGTGCTGATGGTGGCATCGAGCGCCGCCTGTGCCGCAGAACCATCCGGGAAAAACTGGCACCACGACTGGGACAGCGCCTGGGACGCGTCGCAGGCCGAAGGGCGTCCGATCCTGGTTTTCGTCACGAAGAAGTGCTGCTTCTATTGCGACAAGATGCGCAACGACACCTACGGCAACAGCAACGTCCTGGATGACATCGACCGCGATTTCGTGCCGCTGACGATCGACTCGGATCGCTATCCGGACATCGTGAGCAAGTACAATGTGCGGCTCTTTCCCACGACGGTGATCATTGGCAGTGACGCCGAAGTGATCGGTACGAAAGCCGGCTACATGGGCCCCGAGCAGATGCGCTCGTGGCTGAAGGCCTACGGCACGCGGGTTGCGCAGCGGTAGGCTACGGCCGGTTATCAGTTTGCCATTGAACCAAGAGCCGGCGAGTGATCGCCGGCTCTTTGGCCGCGCACGGAAGTACCTGTAATGCGCAGGCTGGTGACAACCGGTTCAGAACCCGTTGCAGTCGTGGAGATCTCTTTTCTGCTCTCGCGGGCGAGGGCGGCTGGCGCGGCGGCTGGCTCGCAATCCGCGGATTTTTGCTGTTTGACTTGAGGAGTTAAATTCTTGCGTTGGCAGTTACGCCTTTGAATCCGGCCTGCCGTTGGTCGGACTTCGTAACTTCGCCAGTCAAGCGGTAGTAGGAGCGGCAAACTATGCTGCCGTTTTCAATCATCCCGCTCGTTCTCGCCTGTAGCTTTTTATTGACTTGGGCCTACGTCGTCTGGCTCGAATACAGGGTGAACGTGGACGCGGCCCACGATGATGCCGAGGCACCCAGCGGTGTCGACTATTTTGGCGGCAGCTCCGTGGGGCGAACACGCGATAACACCCGCGCGGCCTGATTGGCCGGCCAGTCATTCGAAGTCGTGGCGGAGTTTTTTGGCGACTTGCTTCCAGATGTGGATCGCACCCGCGGCGAAGCCGTGGACGAATTCGCTGGACTTCATCATCTCGCCGCAGGCTGGGTTGAAGGCTTTGGGTTGGCCGACGAGCTGCATGACGACGTCGACGGGCGGGCGTTTGTTGTCGACCGCGGAGAGCCAGTTTTCGGCGTTCGTCCCGGTTTGACGATTGGCGTCGCGACGTGCGGCCCAAAGGCGATGCAACTGAGCGGCGGTGGCCTGGCGCGTCGCCCACTTCTCGCCTTGCAGGCGGCCTTGATGGAACAGCTCGCTGCGAGAGCGGCCTTGCGTTCCGCGCAGGCGGGCGACGACGTCTTCAATGCGGACATCGTCCTTCTGGGTCTTGATGCGCGCCACCTCGGCGGCAAAGGCGCGGGCCGCTACGGCGGACCAATTCACCTCGTCGCCGCAGGCTTTCATGCGCCGGCGCAGCTCGGCCGGAAGAGAGATCGTGGTGCGGACGAAGCCGCGGCGCTTCTTTTTGGACATGGCTGACTCCTTTATGCACCCATTATGCATCGAGTACATATCGACGTCAAGTCGTCGGGGACCGCGTGATTTCGGACCCGAAAAACGCCCGGCCGATTGTCGAGGTTAATTAGGTCGAGCAAGCTGCGACTTTGTGGTTAATGCGACGGCGGATTGAATTGGTCCGCTGCGTACGGATGAAAGCGCAGCACGATGCCAAGCCGGCGAGCGCCATGAGGACACTCGCTGGCTCCGGGATGACGGCAATCGCGAGCGGGAAAAAGCCAAGCGCATCGGTGAGTCCGCTGACGACTGGCTCGGCACCGCTTCCGTCCAGTTGAGCGCGAAAGATTCCGCCTGCCTGTGTCCAGTAGAGTCGTCGGCCGGCCACGTCGATAGTCATATCACGTGGATGCATGAGGCCTTCCGGCACAAATTGTGTGAGGATTCCCTCCGGCAAAGGCATCGAAAAGATGCGACTGTCGTCCTCATCGTTCAGGTAAAGTCGATTCTCATGCGGGTCAACGAACACGCTTTCAAGGCGACCAAAGTTTTCAATGGGGCTGGGCCCGTCAATTAGCAAGCCGGCATTTGTCCCGTCCAGGTTCGAGCGATACAAGTCGGCAGCGTTTTCGACTGTCCAGTACAGTTGGCCTGCAGCCGAGTCGACAGCGATCGAGGTAACGCCGTCTCCGGGAAAGGTCGTGAGGAGCTGCGGACTCGACCCATCAAGATTTGCCCGGTGAATCGACAGGCTTTCGTCGCTGCCAAAGTACATTTTTCGTCCCGGAACATCGATCGCAATCGCGTTCGGCCGAGTGCCGTTGTCGAGCACCGTTTCGGCGTTCGTTCCGTCGAGATTGGCCCGGCGAATCTGATTGACGGTGCCATCGAGCGTCCAATACACCTTGCGCTCAATCCGATCGATTGCAATCGATTCGGGCGATGTGGGCAGATTCGAGATAATTGCGTGCGGGTTGGCGCCATTGAAACTGGCGGTCCAAATCTGATTTCGCAACCCGTCAGACCAGAAGATGTGCTGTGCAATTGCAGGGATTGGCGTGGCGAAGATGAGCCAGGTAACGAGAACTAACGCCAGGCGGTCCAAGCGGTGTGAATGCAACATGGCAACCCTCAAAGCACGAGATGTGTGCCCCATGCTTTCATTCGACTTTTGGCCGTATGCCAGCACGCCGCTAAACTACGCGGACGACTCTAGAAAATCAACTATCAGGGTAGAGCGAGGTGCCGACGTGCGGACGAGGTGATGCTTTGTTGAGCCTGTTATCGAGAGTGGGGAGCGACGCCGTCACGGCTCCGAATGAGAAATAAAAAGCGGCGGGCTTGGCCGCCCGCCGCTTGTCAGTTTCCAGCCGGGAAGATCATGGTTTACATGTCGTAGTACAGGCAGAATTCGTAGGGGTGCGGGCGGAGGGCCATCGCGTCGACCTCGTTCTTCTGCTTGTAGCTGATCCAGGTGTTGATCACGTCCTCGGTGAAGACGTCGCCGCGCAATAGGAACTCGTGGTCCTTGGCCAGCGCGCTGAGCGACTCACCGAGCGAGCCGGGCGTCTTGGGCACCTCGGCCAACTCTTCCGGCGCGAGGTCGTAGATGTCCTTGTCGAGCGGCTCGCCCGGATGGATCTTGTTCTGGATGCCGTCCAGGGCAGCCATCATGCACGTGGCGAACGCGAGGTACGGGTTGCAGCTCGGGTCCGGGCAGCGGAACTCGACGCGCTTGGCCTTCGGGCTCGGGCTGTACATCGGGATGCGGCAGGAGGCCGAGCGGTTGCGCTGCGAGTAGGCCAGGTTCACCGGCGCTTCGTAACCCGGCACCAGGCGCTTGTAGCTGTTGGTGGTCGGGTTAGTGAAGGCCAGGATTGCCGGGGCGTGTTTCAACAGGCCGCCGATGGCGAACAGGCCCATCTCCGAGAGGCCCGCGTAGCCGTTGCCGGCGAACAGCGGGTTGCCACCCTTCCAGAACGAGATGTGCGTATGCATGCCGGAGCCGTTGTCCGAAAACAGCGGCTTGGGCATGAAGGTCACCGTCTTGTTGTACTTCTTGGCGACGTTCTTGATGATGTACTTGTAGAGGCACATGTTGTCGCCCATTTTCACCAGGTCGGCAAAGCGCAGGTCGATCTCGCTCTGGCCGGCGGTGGCGACTTCGTGATGCTGGGCCTCGACGTCGAGCCCGCACTCGATCATCGTAACCATCATCTCGTTGCGGATGTTCATCAGCGCGTCGGCCGGCGGCACAGGGAAGTAGCCCTCCTTGTGGCGCAGCTTGTAGCCGAGGTTTGTCTTGCCGATGGAGGTGTAATCCTTGCCGCGGTTCCACTGGCCTTCTTCGCTGTCGATGTAGAAATAGCCGGCGTTTGGCGTCTGGTCGAAGCGGATGTCATCGAAGATGAAGAACTCGGCTTCGGGCCCAATGAAGCACGTGTCGGCGACGCCCGTGCTCTTAAGATAATTGACGGCCTTGCGGGCGACGTTCCGCGGATCGCGCGTGTAGTCCTCGCGCGTGATTGGGTCCTGCACGTTGCAGATCATGCACAGCGTGGGGATCTCGGTGAACGGGTCGACGAACGCCGTGTCGGCCACGGGCAGAAGCAGCATGTCGCTCTCGTTGATGGCCTGCCAGCCGCGGATGCTGGAGCCGTCGAAGCCCAAACCGTCCTCGAACACTTCTTCATCGAGCTTGGAAACGGGAATCGTGAAGTGCTGCCAGATGCCGGGGAAATCCATGAAGCGCAAGTCGACCGCTTTGATGTCGCGCTCGCGGCACATTGCCAGGACGGTTTGAGGGGTCATTGCTGCCATGTTTGGCTCTCCAGAACGAGGGGGAGATGTGTGTCTAGCTGGGAGCGGGGAGCACGGAGCGTGGAGTATGAATCGACTCCATGCTCCCTGCTCCAAGCTCCCCGCTTACAAAAACGCGGCCAGCCGCAGCCGCGAGAAATTGGCAACGGTGACCGCCTGGAACCGAACATCTTAGCGGATCGCCCGACGCTTGAAAATGGCCCGATGACGGGTGATTTTTAAGAAAACGCGGCAACAAACAGCTAGTTGCGCTGGGCTGGATCGGCGGCAAAGCCATTGGGCGAGAGGACGTCGTAACCGCCGTCCTCTTCCTCGGTCATCACATAGACGCGCGTGTGCGAACCGACCTTGGGCACTCCGCGATGACCGTAATGACTTGGCTCCGGCGGGCCATCGCCCATAAAACGCTTACGCCAAAAACGAACGTAGGCCAGCCGGCCCTCATGCTCACCTTTCTCTACGTCCGCCACTTGTATTTCGGCGACGCTGTAGGTGAATTCCCACTTCGGTGACGAGCGGTCGACCGTGGAATAAATCTTCATGACCTTGCCGGTGAAGATGTGCGAGGCAAGCTCCTCGAGCTGGTCAGGCGACTTGTTGGGGATTTCGGCATAGGCGGCACCGGCAAGGCCCGCGACGGACATGCTGGCAATTGAAAGCAAATTGCAAATCAGGCGATGCATGGGAATGGCTCCTTAAATGAGTCGGTCCACGAGCCTTTTGATGCGCGTTCTAAGAAAAAGTTCCAATGCAGCGACTTGCCTGATTAAGATTTATGCACGGATCGACGCGGCGACTTCAGCCGATTTTGTTACCGCTCGACCTTCGGAGTGCGGACTCGGACGTTATCGATGAACACCAAGTCGCCCCGCGCGCCGTGGACCGCATGCAGCTGCAGCGTGTTGGCCACCACGCCGTCGGGCACTTCCGCTTCCAGCACGAGCGTTTCATCCACAAACATTCGCAGGCGCCCTTCGTTGCGAACAGTTCGAATATGATAGGTCCGCTCCGGCGTGAGAGTGAAGTCGTCTTGCTTTCTGGCAACCTCTTGAAATACCGAGCCAGCCGCTAGAATCAGCACGGCGAATCCCTTCTCGCCGCGGTTATAAAACATCCCGGTGCGGCTGACATGCGCCGCGATAAGCCACTCTCGATCCACACGACCGACCAGCTTGGTCTCGAAGCTGATTTGAGCGCCTGTTCGAAGGTCGTAACTGATTTCGACATTTTCGGGCAGCCGTGGGCGCGCGGCGATCGTTGCTGCATAGGCCGAGCTGATGCCGGTTTCGCGCCCGAGCACGCCGCGCGCGACTCCACTGGCGATAGTCCAATTGCCGTTGACGATATTCCATTCGTCACCCAGCTTTTGACGTTCGAAATCATCTTCGAAAAGCACGATCCAGTCGGCCTCGTTTTCATGCGAGCGCGGCGGAAGCTGACGCAGTGACAGGCGCGGGTCGTCGCCGCTGCAAACGAGCGTCTGGCCGTCTGGACCCATTCGTGCGCGATAGACCTCGCCGGCGAAATCTCGCAACGCCAAAAGGCTCTCACCAGACGTCACATCCCACAGCCTGGCCGAACCATCGACGCTGCAGCTGACGAGCCGGTTCTGGCTGGCAAAGGACACATCTTTCACTGCGCCTAAATGATCGAACTTCCTCCACAGGATGCTGCCCGACTCGACGTCAAATATCGCAACCGACGAGTCGCCGCCGGCCGCCAGCAGCTTGCCGTCGTCAGAAAACGCGGCTGAATAATATGCTTCGCCCGGCTGTCCCATCACTCGTATGTGCGCGGCGGAATCGGAGTCCCATAGATGAATCTGACCACTGGCGCCGCACGTCGCGATGACGCGATCATCGTGGGATAGGGCGAGCCCGTTGATTCCACCCGTGCGAATTCTGTGGAGGATCTGGCCGCCCTCAACATCCCAGACGATTAATTCGCCTTTCTGCTGAGTCTGGTGACCGGAGCCCGCGACGAGACGTTTGCCGTCGGCAGTGAAGCGGAGTTGCGTGATCGCGCCGCTGGGCCCGCTGAGTGTATGGACGGTTTTTCCTGTGTTTCGCCGCCATATGACGACTTTTCCGGGCTTTTGGCTCGGGGAAATGGAAAGCCGCCCGGTCCTGACAATGGCGTTGTCATTCCACTCTCCCGAGCCCGCTGCAACCAATTCTCCGTCCTTGCTTACGCGCACAGCCGACGTATTCTCACCGTGCCCGGAGAAATCGCGGACGGCGCGTTTTTTGGCAATGTCCCAAAGCTTGACGGTTCCGTCCCGCGAACAACTGACGAGCGATTTGCCGTCGGGCGCGAAGTCGATGTCTATCACCGCTCCGTCGTGCCCAAACAACCAATCGAGATCCTGGCGATAATCGGCAGCGACTGGCGCGCGACTCGACGCTTCATTTCCACCGTCGCCTCTGCCGTTGATGGAAGCGCTTGATGGGGGTGCATCGCCGGCGTGCGCATCCCAAATCTTGATGGTCGCATCCGGACCGCCCGTCGCGAGCAAGGTGCCGTCGGCATTGAACGCGATTTCCGGGAAGGTACTGCGATCGGAACGCCGGTGCCCGCGCAAGCACAACAGCTCGCGCCCAGTGTCGATATCCCACAAGCGGGCCGTGTTATCGCTCCCCCATGACGCGAGGACGGGCTCGGTGGGCGAAAACTCGAACTTCTGCACCAACCCGCGATGCCCGTGCATGATCGCCTTGCGCTGGCCGCTGGCGACGTCCCAAACGGCAATTTCATCGCCGGTGCCAGAGGCCAACAAGGTGCCTTCGCGGTTGAAGGCCGGGTAACTCCATTTTCCGCCCTCGCGAGCTTTCATCAGCTCGTCGCCCGATGCGACATCATGCACAATAAGCAATCCGTCCGGCGACTTCCAACCGACGCGCTGTCCATTGGGACTGAGAGCGATAACAAAATATGGATCGCCAACTGGCCCCTTGAACGCGCGCAGCTCCTCGCCGGTCTTGGTATCCCAAACGCGAATGACGCCGTCTTGGTGGCCAGTCGTGGCCACTTTGCTTCCATCCTCGCTCAAGTGCGGAAAGTTGATGCCGCCCGCATGTCCCACGATGTGGCGGATTGGTTTTCCCGTCAGGACGTCAAACACCGTCAATCGTCCCGTGTTTTTCCCGATCTGAATCTTTCCGGCCAGAAACAGGTCGAGGTCGCGCATGCGTTGCTGCAGCGCTCCGCTCGGGTGGCCGACAGCGGTGGTTCCGTCCCGGCTGATGCCCCAGCCGATGATGGGATGTTGCGCAACAATCTGGCCCGATTCCAGATTCCAGACGAGCACTCGACCTTCCTCAAACACAAATCCGGCCAGATGCTTTCCATCTTTGTGGAAGGCAAAGCGGTTGGGCATCGAGCGCAAGCCGCGCAGCGTGATATTTTCCGTGTGGCACAGGTGCTTGAGGTAGTCCCACTCCCAGCCACGCAGATCGCTGCGCGTGCCGTCCAGTAAATCTTCGCACTGCATAATATTGGCACTCTCCCACTCCCGCGCGGCGAGGGAAATCGTGCGGGCGTAGGCGATGCGCTGGGACATCTCGCGCGCTTCCGCAAGGTTCTTCTGCGCGAGCTCCGCTTCCTGGCGAGCGACTTTTTCCGCTTCGGCGAGGCGCTGGGCGGCCACGGCGCTTTCGCGGGCCGCATTTTCACTTACCGCGGCAGCCTCGGCGTTTTCGAGGGCCCGTTGTTCACTAAGCTCGGCCGCTTCTTGCGACCGACGGGCGGCGACTTCGCCACGCCTGGCCGCTTCGGCCAGTCTGGCTTGGCGCATCGCAACCACCGGTCCAGTCACCGCGACGAACGATATAAGCGCCGCCACAGCCGCGGCAAGCCCGGCAGTCACCGGCCTGCGCTGGCACCATCGCCAGGCCCGTGCCGCGCGCGAGATCGGACGCGAGTGGATCGGCTCTCCACTCAGAAACCGCTTCAGCTCCTGAGATAATTCTTGAGCCGTGGAAAAACGCCGGTTGGGGTCTTTCTCAAGGCACTTGAGTGTGATCGTCTCAAGATCCTTGGAAATGTTGGCGTTGAGCTTTCGCGGGCTGGGCGGGTCGTCGTGAATGACTTGCTTGATCAGCATCCGCGCGTTGCCGCGGAATGGAAGCTCGCCGGTCAGCAGCTGGAAGAGGATAACACCCAGTGAATAAACGTCGCTGCGGCGGTCGGCGCGGTGGGCTTCCCCTTCGGCCTGTTCCGGTGACATGTAAGCCGGCGTGCCCAGCACCTGGCCGTCGGTTGTCATGGTGACCTCGCCGGCTTCGCGCCGCGCGAGGCCGAAGTCCATGAGGTGCGGCTCGCCATCATAATCCATGATGATGTTGGCCGGCTTGAGGTCGCGGTGGACCACGCCCTGCTCGTGGGCATGATGCAGCGCGTCGGCGACCCGCGCGCACAGCTCGGCGGCCTCTCGACTGGTAAGCTGCTGGCCGGTGAGCCAATCGCCGAGCGTCACGCCGCGCACAAAGTCGCTGACGATGTAGACGCTGTCTCCGTCGCGGCCGACTTCGTGAACGCTGACGATATTCGGATGCTGCAACTGGGCGGCCGCGCGGGCCTCGCGGAAGAATTTTTCCTGTTCCTCTGCGGTCATCGCGCCGGCGCGCGGAATCTTGATGGCCACCGTGCGATCAAGCTCTTTATCGCGCGCCTTCCACACGCTGCCGAAACCACCCACGCCAAGCCGCTCGATGAGCTCAAAGCGGCCCAACTTCGAGAGCGGCGGCGCCATCCGCGTGGCCTGGCTTTGATCCACCAGGCTGAAGTGACTACCGCACGACGCGCAGGTGAGGTCCGTGAGAGACGTATCCACGGCCACTGCCATAGGCACGCTGCAGCCAGGGCAGCGGACTTCGAGCCGGCCGGAGCTGGAGGCAGGCGGGCTGTCGCGGGAGGACGTCGCCTGATTCACCTCGTACGCGGCAGTGACAGTCGCCCGCGTTGCTTCTGGATCGGCGTTGGTACGGTCATCGGGCAACGGCGCTCTCCCCCGGCACGAGACACCGCGCATTCATACGGCATACGCACACGGCGCAGAGCCATGAGAATTGGATGCGGCCTGAATGGATCGGTGTACGGGCTGCATTATATCGGCGGCGCAGTCGTAACTACAAGTTTTATCGCGGGCGCAATCTTCGCGCCGAAGGCTGAAATCGGTTTGTCCGCGCAGCCAATTGGATAAAAATTAGCCCCCGGCGATTGGCCAGGGGCTAGATC
>DATFGJ010000202.1:0-15326 GCA_035249585.1 Lacipirellulaceae bacterium | reverse complement strand
CCGTAAGCGATGAGCAGCGCAACTGCGAGATGCCGACGAGCGATTCATTCAAGATGGCGCGCCTGCGCGGCGAAAAATAAGTCCACGTCACTGAAACTTGGGGAATGGTGTAACGGCTAGCACTACGGACTCTGACTCCGTCAGTCTAGGTTCGAATCCTAGTTCCCCAGCTTAGTTTTTCACTCGCGCGCGGCGACTGGTACTGAATTGGTCTTGTCCACTATCGGACGCGTCTACCCTCTCTGGTATTGCTTCCGCCATGCACCGCCGCCCATAGAGCGTCGGCCGTCGCTTAGATAGCTCTAGGCGACTCGGTGCGGTCAAAGCGATTCGGAGATGCTTGTAAGCGAAAAGATGTGCGCTCGCCAGCGACGTTCAACGCGCGTCACCGACGCATTTTTTCGTGGAAAAAATTGGCAAGTAAGCGGCGCTTTTGCCATTAATTCAATGCGCCAAAATCTAATGTTTTATACTAGGCACTATGCGCGCTTATCTACTTCCTATATAACGACTTGCAGCGCTACCGTGCACTACGCCTAGAACGCACGCGTGGGCGAAACCCCTGTTTCTGCGGCAATTTCTAAGCTATTTTCCGAAAATTCTCAGTGACGCGCTTGAACGTTGCTGACCATAATTATTCGTGGCATAACACCATGCTGCCACGGTATATAGAGCGGGGCGGTCGCGAGTTGGCTGGGAAGCGGTTGGCGCTTGCAGAACGCCGATCGCATCGGGGCATTTGGGCGTATTCGTGCGTGGCTGGCTGGTGTCTTTTTCAATTGGTTCTTCGCGGTGGATAGTCAACCTGCAGGTTGATGCATAAGCAGTTGACGAGTCAGATGCTGAGGCGGCGAATGGCGCGCCGCGCGGCATCCACTTTTTTAATTCGCTATTGAGTCCGTGCTCAGGTCATGTGCACCACTGGCATTGCTCGAGCTCAAACTTCGGTCCCGAGTCGGAAAGGGCAACAACTTATGAAATATGTTCCATCACTGACTACGTTCTCATCAGTCGTTTTGGCGCTGCTTGTCGTGGTGGCGTTTTGTCCGTGGGCCGTGGCAACCGATGTCCCTTACACAGGTCCAAACGATGGGGATTGGAACGTCCCCGCCAATTGGCAAACTGGGTTCGTCCCAGACCAGGGGTTCGACGAAGCAGGCGTTGTTAACAACGGGGCCACCGTCGTGGTCAGCACGCCTCCGTCAGCCAGCCCCGGCGGTGTGCGACTTGGCTCGGCTGCCGGCACGACCGGGGGCTTGCGGATCGTCAGCGGTGGAAACCTGACGGCAGTCGACCCACCGGTCGGCGGCGAAACCGGCGCCATCACTATCGGCAGCGGCGGCACCGGCAATTTGACGATGCTCGGCAATGGGCAGCTCAGTGGCACGTCGCTCTCGTTAGGCGGCGGCACCGGCAGCAGCATCACCATGAGCGACACTTCCAGTATTTCGATCTCTGGCGCAGTCAACCTGCAGCGCACAACAACTTTGAACGGGCCAGGCATCAGCTTCACTGGAACCGGCAATCTAACGCTAGGCGGCACCAGCATCCTCGTACCGGGCATTACGGCGGCCGGAAGCCCGAAGATTGTCTCCCAAGGCATAGCCACCGTGAACGGCACCCTCAAGCCGATGTTCACCGGTGTCACGCCCGCGGCCGGAAATAAGTGGACGATCATCGATGTCCCGGCAACGATCAACGGCGGGTTCACCACCGTCGATACTTCGATGGCGCCCGCCTTGTCATCAGGGCTAGCCTATCAGGTCAATCAGGCCACGTCCGGTGCACGCCGGCTGTTGCAGCTTGAAGTTGCCGAAATCTTGACGCTGCAGGTGAATCGTGTCACAGGCGCCGTTTCGATCCTCAACTCGGGCGCCCAGGCCAAGACGATCGACGGTTATACTATCTTTTCGCAACATGGCGCACTCACGGGCGCTTGGAACAGCCTCGCCGACCAGGCGGTCACTGGGTGGGTCGAAGCCGCACCGGTTGCGACCGATTTGAGCGAGCTCAACCCGCAAAATTCAAGCACGCTAAATAGCGGCGGCTCGTTTAATCTCGGCACGCCCTACGTGCGGCAGTTCCCCGCATTCGGCGTCGACCCAGACGATATTTCGTTCGAGTACTCTCAGACCGATGGGCGAACCATCCAGGGCAGCGTCGTTTACAGCGGGACGAAAGTGTTTAACAACTTCGTTCTCAATGTCGACCCCGCCACCGGCGCTGTTGCCTTCCGCAACGACTCGCCATTTAACATTTCAATCGACGGCTACGCCATTTACTCAGCATCCGGTTCGTTGGTGCCAGGCAGCTGGAACAGCCTCGACGATCAGAACGTGGCGGGTTGGGAACAGGCGCCGCCAGCACCCAGTGCAGCGGCTGTTGCCGAACTGAAAGCCGATGGAACGACCAACTTCCAGCCTCAGACCGGTTTCAGCCTCGGCAATCTGTTCAAGACTGTGGGTGCCACTCAGGACCTGCGGTTTGAGTTCCTGATGGAAGGCGAGGATTTGCCGTCGATCGGCACCGTCCTCTACGGTGCGTTCACGCCACCAACAAACCCATCGGCGGGCATACCGGGCGACTTCAACGAGGACGGAAAAGTAGATGCCGCCGACTACGTTGTGTGGCGCAAAACCGATGGTATGCAAGCCGGATACAATCTGTGGAGAACCAACTTCGGCCGCACCTCTGGCAGCGGCGCCGCCTTAGGCGCGGCCGCCGGCGTTCCCGAACCGGCTTCGGCCGTGCTGTTGATCCTTGCCGCCGTGGCAGACTTGCAGCTGCGCGGCGGTCGACGGTAAAGGGGGTATTGGAAAGGGCATCGCTATGGCCCGGCGATATTGCCTGCCATGGCGATGCCCGATTGGCAGAACGCGCGCAGCTGTTTTGATGTGAATTGAGATTCCGGATTAAATACCTCCTTAAGCATAAACCATGAGAAGCATAATTGCGACTTGTGTCTGCTTGTTGTTGATGGCACCACCTGCCGGCGCCGTAAACATCGCCTGGCTTACCTTCCACGGTACAGACGATCCGGAACCGCAGGCGTCAGCTCAGGGATATACGACGGCAACCGATCAAGGCTATGTCGACTTGCTGCGGGGCGATGGCCACTCGGTAACTCGCATCCTTTCGGCGACGCCAAACCAAGCCTTTATTGACAATCTCAACACCTTCGATCTTGTAATCGCCAGTCGGCAGGTAAACAGCGGCGCTTATGGTGAAGGCGGAGACGCTGCGACCGAAAGATCACTTTGGCTCGGGGGCGTCACGAAGCCAATGATGATGATGTCCGGATATATTCTGCGAAATAATCGGCTGCAGTTCATGTCGGGCGACACGATTCCGGATACGTCGACGGCAGGTCCGGTTACCTTGACCGCCGCAGTGCCGAGCCATCCGATCTTCGACGGCATTGCGCTCGACGCAAGCAATAACATGACTTTTGCCACGTACCCGATTTCCACTCCGAATGGCGTTGCGATGCGCGGAATTTCGGCCGTCACCGGTGCGACTGCCGGTGGCGGAACGGTTCTGGCCACGGTTAGCGCGGATGCTCCGGCTGCCGCCAATAACATGCTGATCGGTCACTGGCCGGCGGGTTCGACGATTGGCACCACGACGCTTGGCAGCCCGCGTATGGCTTTCTTGAGCGGCACCCGCGAGCCTTCCTCACCGGCTGATATCCAGCTAGCTGGCGAGCACGACCTCACGACCGCCGGCGATCAGCTGTTTCTGAATTCGGTGTGTTTCATGATTGGCGGTTGCGGCCCACCACTCGTGCCCGGTGATACCGACGGCGATGGTACCGTTGAGTTCCCCGACGACTTCGAGCCGATCCGCGCAAATTTTCGCAAGACAGTCACTGACCGCGCCCAGGGTGACTTAGTCCCCAACGGCGTCGTCGACTTCGATGATTTCCATCAATGGAAGTCGGCTTTCGTGGGCGGCGGCGGCTCGCTCGCTGGACTCGATATGAGCTTTGGAGCGAATATTCCAGAGCCCACTGCGGCCTCACTGCTATTCGTCGCGGCGATAGTCGGTGCATGTACTGTCCCAAGAGTTCGTGTTTGAAGCTGTGTCCGAATCCACTTTTAAAAGAACGATAGCGCAACGATATACGAAATCATTGTCATTTCGGGTGAAATCCATGAACCTACTCAAAACGAACTCGGCGATACTCGTCTTTTGGTCGCTCGTCGCAGCGCCTGCTGTTGCGCAGATCACCAATGTCGTTGAAACCGGCGGCGATAATGAGACCACCGATACGATCACGGCGAAATGGACCGGCGTCACGTGGAACGTAACTCAAGCTAATGAACCGATTCCCGGCGCGATAGTGGGCCAGCCGTATACCGTGGGCACGTTCGGACACGGCGCGCCGGCGTTTGTCGATCGCAACCATCGCTATTTCGACGACCTTCCTAACAACCTGCCCATACCTGCCTATTTGAACGGCGCTCAATACATTATGGCGGGCAACGACAATCGCGATAATGCCACCTACCGTCTGGACGTGACCGTCTCAAGCCCTGTGACAACTTACATGCTGATCGACAATCGATTGGGCGGCAACAATGCCGACCCGCCGACCTTCGGACCGACCGCCATGCAATGGATTCTGGACCAAGGCTGGCTTGCAACCAATAACGGTTTGAATCGCACGATGAATACAGCAGTGCCCGACGAAGTCGGTATCGATGAAGGCGCCGACGGCGGAATCAACCAATGGTACTCCCTATACAAAAAGGATTTTGCCGCGGGCACTTTCAGTTTGCTCCAGCCTGACAACGCCGGTCAAAACATGTACGGCGTCGTGATTGTGCCCTCCGGCCCGCCGCCCGTGCCCGGCGATACCGACGGCGATGGCATCGTGGAATTCTCTGATTTCGAACCGATCCGGGCCAACTTCCGCAAGGCAGTCTCCGAACGCACTGGAGGCGATTTAGTAGATGACAACGTCATCGACTTCGACGACTTCCACGAATGGAAAACCGCGTTCGTAGGCGGCGGCGGCTCGGTTGCCGGAATGGACCTTGATTTCTTTAGCGTGCCGGAACCGGCGTCTGCCGCGCTTGCAGTTGTCGCATTCGTGAGCGCCGGGGCTTTAATTCGGAATCGACGCAGTTAGGCCAAGACTTTTTACGTCACAGAGAGCAGCGCAGAGCGTTTGGTGAATCGCAGAATTTGAATCACGGTAGAGCGGATTGTTGCGCGATTCGGGCAAGTGGACCTACCTGGAAGCAATCAAAATCCATGAACCTCTCATCGAATTTCAAGAAGTTCGCCGCCTGCGGCCTGCTAACGGCTGCGGCAGCGCTTGGAGCACCAAATACGCTCCGCGCGGCCCTCGTTGGGCATTGGGATTTCGAAGATGGCATGGCGACCGACCTGACCGGAAACGGCGCGAATGGCACCTTGGCAGGCACCGCCGCGATTGTGGTCGACCCCGATCCGGAGCGCGGCATGGTTTACTCCGGAGATGGAAATAACTCGAAGATTGACCTTGGTAACCCGGCAAGTCTGAATGTCGTTGGCCAAATGAGCGTGGCGGCGTGGGTGAAGCCCAATGTGTTGCCACAAGGCCAGGGGAACGCCGGCATACTGCAGCGCGGTCATCAAACGGGCGGTGGGCTTCCGCAACGGGAATTTGTTCTCCGAACGGGTGTCAACACCGCGACCACTTCTTCCTACCAGTTTGGAACATGGTCCCCCAATATGCACGCCACGTTCGTCGCTCCTGCCGAGGACGTTAACACGTGGGTACATCTGGCCGGCACGATGACCGATGTGGGCGGGGGCCTGTTCACATACCGTCTCTACCGGAATGGGACCGAGGTCGCAGTCGTGGAAAACGGCCCAGGCATGCTGCCCGATTACAGCGTCGGCTGGGCTATTGGCGCGCGCGGCGGCGTCACCGGCCAGGAACGCGAGTGGAACGGCTTTATCGACGACGTCCGAATTTACAATCACCCGTTGAGTGTAGAGGAAGTTCTTATGGCCATGTTCGGCGGGCCGCCGCCCGTCCCAGGCGACACTGACGGCGACGGCATCGGCGGCGAGTTCCCGGACGATTTTGAGCCAATTCGGGCAAACTTTCGTAAGAGCGTTTCTGGCCGCTCGATGGGTGATTTGGTCACGAGCGGCGTCGTCGACTTCGCCGACTTCCACCAATGGAAGACCGCATTCGTTGGCGGCGGCGGTTCGCTCGCTGGATTGGACCTGAGTTTTGGGAACGTGCCCGAGCCGTCGGCCGCGGCGCTCGCGCTTTTGGCGCTGTTGGGAGTTTGCAAGGTTCGCAAGAGAAGGTAGGTCAGGCTATCTCCAGCCTGACATGATGGAGAAATACGTCAGCCTAAAAGGCTGACCTACGGAGGATAAACTAGATGGCCGCTAATTCACTTCCGCCGCGCGGCAGCCGACGAGGCTTCACGCTCGTGGAGTTATTGGTGGTGATCGCAATCATCGGCATCCTCATCGCGCTGTTGTTGCCGGCCATACAGGCAGCCCGCGAAGCGGCCCGCCGCGCGGCCTGCATGAACAACCTCAAGAACATCGGTATCGCGATCCATAACCACCATGACACTCAGAAGGTGTTCCCTGTGGGAGCAATCCGCGAGAGCTGCACCAATCTCACGACGCTGTATTACAACGGCTGGACGCGCGAGATCATGCCCTACGCCGAGGATGATGCATTAAGGAAGTTGTATAACCCCGATATCGAGATCACGAACGTCGCCGATCCGAATGTGCGGCAATTCCGTGAGACACTCGTGCCGTTGTACAATTGCCCGTCCGACTTCGAGACGGAACTACTCAATCCAGACAGCGGCCCGGCGGCGGGCAATCTACGCCTGCTATTTAGAACCAGCTCCTACGTGGCCAATGCGGGTCGCGGAGATGGTTGGGTAACCTGGTATCTGCTCGAGGCACTTCCACCGCCCGACGGCGGTCCGACGGGTGGCACCGCCGGACGTGCGACAAAGCATTGGCGTGGTCCAATCCACGCCGAATGCACCGGCACGCCGGCCGCAGGCCAATATGAGCTGCGCCGCGAGAAGATCAGCAGCATTACCGATGGTACGAGCAAGACGCTGCTGGTGGGCGAAAAGACCAATCTCTACAACCGCCGCCGCAGCTTCTGGGCCTATACCTGGGGCAACTACTTGATGTTTCAGCCCACGGCCCAGCCGCGGACATTCCACGCCGATTATCCACTCTGCCGCACAAATTCGACTCCGGAAGATTCGGCGCCGAACCTGCCTAAGTCGGGCACCTCGTTTCGGACCTGCATGTCGACCGCCTACAGTAATCACCCGGGCGGATTCAACAGCGTGCGCTGCGACAGCTCGGGCGATTGGATTTCCTACGATATCGACTTGAACGTGTACGCCGCGATGGGCAGCATTGCCGCCGGCGAAAATGATGCAACTGGTTTTTAATGAGGACAAATGCGGATACGCGAGTTGTGGACCACGATTGTCGTCGTTGTGGCGTTGTGCGCCTGCGTGGGCTGCAATGGAGGAGCTGACAATTATCCAGTCGAAGGCAAAGTTACGCTCGACGGACGACCGCTAGAACAAGTCCATTTGATTTTTTACCCCGTGGAGGTGGACGCAGCGAATCCGGCACGATTTATCGGATTGACCGACGCGAATGGCCACTTTGTGATGCGCAGCGATGAGCGAAAGTCGGATGGCGTGCCCGCAGGCAAGTATCGCGTTTCGTTGACGACGGCCGTCGCCGGGCCCAACGACGATGAGACGACGCCGCTGCCGCCGGAGCGCGTGCCGGCAAAATACCGTAATGGAACCCAATTCGAAGTGCCGGAGGGCGGCACTCAAGACGCCAATTTCGACCTCAAGAGCCGATAGGTACGTTCCTCGAACTCGGAACCTAACTTCAAGTGACAATGTCAACGAATCTTACACCCGATAAACGGAGAACTTCGATGAAGTCTTGCAATGAGTATTCTCGCGAAGCCTTCACCGCACGCTCGCGCGTGCCGGTTCTGTATAGGATCAGCCGCACGGACGGGTTTATGAAAATCGCAGTCCTGGCTGCAGCGTGCGTGTTGAGCGCCACCGTACCAGCCTCAGCCGCTGATATCGCCTGGGTTTCGTTCCACCCGGCCGATAACATGCCCTCTGCCGGCGCTGCGGCCGCCGGAATTGATTTCACAACTGCGCCCGACAAAGGTTATACCGACGTGCTCACGGCGGCTGGCCACAACGTCACCCGCTTCGTCACCTCCGACAACCCCGACGAGAACGTTCTCAACACGTTCGACCTGGTGATCATCAGCCGCTCGGTCAACAGCGGTCATTACGAGCTTGACCCCGAAACGGAAGATTGGAACACCAACATCGGCGCTCCGATGATGATCATGGGCGGCTACGTGCTTCGCAACGTCCGCCTGGGATACACGACCGGCGGCACCATTCCGGACACCGGCGGCGCGATCAACTTGCAGGTCAACAATTCGTCCCACCCGATCTTTGCCGGAATTCCGCTCACCGGAAACGTCACAACCAACACGTACACGACGGGCCTGGTGCAAATGCCTGTTGGCTCGATGGCCACGCAGCGCGGCATCTCGGTGAACACGGACCCTGTGGCGGGTAACGGCACCGTGTTGGCCACCGTCGCTGGCACCACGGACCCGGCAGCCGGCGGTATGATCATCGGCGAATGGCAGCCGGGCGCTGTCATGGGCACGACTCCCGCCGACATTCTGGGTGGCCATCGCGTCGTCTTCCTCAGCGGCAGCCGCGAGCACGCGGCGACCACCGACCCGCCGGCCCCCTCGAGCAGCGAAATCGCCGGCCAGTATGACCTCACGGCCACCGGTCAGCAGATGTTTCTCAACGCGGTCAATTACACGGCCGGCCTGGGATTGGTCGTTCCCGGCGACGTGAATCGCAACGGCGTCACCGATATCGGTGACTACAACATTATCCGCGACAACTTCCTCGGTACCGGAAAGACCCGTGCCCAGGGCGATTTAATTGGCGACGGAACGGTCAACTTCGCCGACTTCCGCTATTGGAAGAATAATCGCACTCCTGGTGCCGCGGGCAGCGAACTAGGCGATGAAGCGCTGCTGGCGGGCCTTGGCGTGCCGGAGCCGGGCAGCCTGGCACTCATCTTATTCGGAGCGCTCGCGTGGTTTGCAGCCTCGCGTCGCAGGGCAGCATAGTGGCGGGAAATTCGGCGGTCGCGCGATCATGTCTTAGGAAGCCGTGGAGAACCAACGGGCGCGCGACCGCCGGGGCAGATTTGTCCGCTCGTTGTTATAATTGACAATAATACTGATCCACCGTTAAGCACCGGCGGCTTGGACGCGCAGCGTGCGCTCCAGCGGTCAACCACCGCTGCGGCAACCTCCAAATTCTCCCCCATTCACCGCCATGAAGTTCCACGGCAGCCCGCGGCCACCGTGCCTCTTCGTCGGCGGCAAGGAATCCTTCCGGCGGCCGCTCGTGCCGCGGCGCCATTTCCGCGATTTGCTCCGATCGCCAATTGCGGCTGTGGCTGCGGCCGCGTTTTGCTGGGCCATCATCGGCTCCGTCGGCATGGCCCAAGTCACCGGCCTCAGGATCGCCGACTACGCCACGATGCCGATGACCGGCTCCACCGCGTTTCCCTCCGCAACGGAAAACGGCGGATATTTGGCCCGAGTGAATTTTTTGGCCGAGGAGCCGGGCGGCGGCGATCGATTTTTCGTCAACGACCTCAATGGCCCGCTCTCCATTCTCGACCGCAGCAGCAAGCAATCCACCACGTACCTCAATTTTAACGGCCGCGGCTCGGCGTCCGGATTGTTTGACAAGTTCACTTTTGCGGGCGGTTTCGCCAACGGGCTCATTACGTTTCAGTTCGATCCCGATTACCGGAACAACGGCAAGTTTTACACGGTTCACATGGAGGAGCCAGGCGCGAGCGGATCGTTGCTTCCAAACAATGCGAGCTTCCCCGGATTCAATACGGCCGGCTACTCGAATACGCCTTCCGTCGATGCTCCGGGTAGCGCATCGAGGCAGACGGTGTTGATTCAATGGACGGACACAAACATTGCCAACGACACATTCGAAGGCACTGCGCGGGAGATCCTGCGTCTGGACATGGTGTCTCGCATTCATCCGTTAGGTGACCTCATCTTTAATCCGCTCGCCGGTCCGGGCGACCCAGATTGGCGCGTGATGTACCTTGCCGTCGGCGATGGAGGAGCAGGCGAGCAGTCGGGCACCACGCGCATGACGCCGCAGCGGCTCGATACTCTCAACGGCAAGATCCTGCGCATCATCCCCGACCTCGATTTACATGCGGACACGAGCGCCGTAAGTCCCAACGGCCAGTATCGTATCCCGAATGACAACCCATACACTTCCGTAAACAATCCGTCCGTGCGCGACGAACTGTTCGCCGTCGGCCTGCGGAACCCGCACCGGATGAGCTGGGACGTCGATCCCGAGAATCCCGAAAACAACCACCACATCGTCAACGACATTGGCCTGCACACTTGGGAAGAAGTGAACATCATCCAGCCCGGCCGCAACTTCGGTTACTCGCAGCGCGAGGGCAACCAGCAGCTGCTATCGAACAATTCGACCGTACCCTTGGAGAGGGACGATACCATCCCGGTTCAAATCACAGGTACGGTCACGGCCGGCACCATCGTTCCGACATATCCGGTCGCCCAGTACGGGCACAATTTCGAATTCAGCGAGTTCATCGGCGATTCGATCTCGAGCGGCTACGTGTACCGCGGCAGCCGCATCCCCGAGCTCTACGGCAAATACATCTTCGGCGAAATCACCACCGGGCAAATCTTTTACTGCGAGCTGGATGAGATGCTTGCGGCCGATGACGATAATCCGTCAACTGTGGCCGAGATCCACTCTCTCGATATTCTCTGGGACGATCCGAACGATTCGCCTGACGAGGGGCCGCAAAACTATTCGACGATCATGCCCGGCGGCGCCGTGCACGGCCCGATGTTCCAGATCAGCAGGGCGGCGTACGAGTTCCGCGGCGGCCAGGACCCGAATCTGCCCGGCAACGCGGCGGTGACCGGCGGCAACAACATCGGCCGCGCCGACATTCGCATCCAGATCGACGAAGCAGGCGAGCTCTACATCCTCTCGAAGAGCGACGGCATGATTCGAGCCATTGTCGGCACGACGACCGCCGTGCCCGGCGACTACAACCGCGACGGACGCGTCGACGCGGCTGATTACATCGTATGGCGCAAAACCATGGGCCAAGACCTGGCTCCCTACAGCGGCGCCGACGGCAGCGGCAACGGAATGGTCGATGAGGCCGATTTCGATTTCTGGCGAGAGCGTTTCGGCGATACGTTCGGCAGCGGCGCTGGCGCCACGGCTGAACGGGCTGTTCCGGAGCCTGCAACGGCACTGCTCATGGTGCTGGTCGCATCGTGGGTATCCATTGGCGCGCGCCGCGGCCGATCAAGCGCAATCAACAAATAGCGGCCGGGCTGCCAATTAGCTGCCGCCATTGCCGTTACAAAGTTCTTGCCGCTCTAAACCTGATTCCGCCTCGCATACCTATGCAAAAACTAAACCGCATTCACATCGTTCTGGCGTCAGCCGTTATTGCTCTCATCTTTGATTTCAATTTAGGTCACACCCAAGCAGTGCAACATGCGGTGCAGGATCAAGCGCAATCCGACGATGCCCGCCCACAGGCGCAGTCACAAGATTCGCAGGGCTCGGAAGGCGGCCGCTCGCGCAATCGGCGGCGCCGGTCGGAACGTCGCCGCCGGCCAAGCAGTCGCCGCTCCGAGCGCGTACGGATGCGCGAGATCGAGGTCGCCAGCCCCAACGGCCGTGTTCGCTTCAACTTGCTGCCGAACGCCGAGCGGCTTACCTACACCGTGAAAATGGGCGACGTCACGGTCATTGAGCCTTCCACGCTGCGGATCACAGTCGACGGCTTCGATCTGCCCTCCGGCGTTGTACTCGGAAAAGTCGAAACGTATGAAATCAACGAGACATATCCGTGGCACGGCGCCCACAGCACGGCGGTGAACCACTGCCGCGGCGCCCGCGTCGCCCTCAATCACGATTTGAGCAATACGAATTACACGCTCGAGGTGCGCGCCTTCGACGACGGCGTGGCCTACCGCTTCGATGTTCCCGACCACCTAGCCGCATCTCTCCGAGACGCGGATGATGCGAGTCTCGGAGAGACTCGCCTACGTGAGGAGAAATCAACCCGGGTTCCTGATGAGTATTCAAATTTCGTCCTGCCGGCTGGGTCCACCGTGTGGTTTCACGATCTCGACGGCCACTACGAGGCGGCCTACGAGCGAGAGGACATCGACGACGTAAAGCCGGGCCAATGGGCCGGCCCGCCTCTCACATTCGAGCTGCCAAACGGCGCCGGCTACGGCTCGATTACCGAAGCAAACTTAGTGAATTACGCCGGCATGGCGCTGGAGTCCGACGGCCGGCGTGGCTGGATTGTCGGCTTGGGTCACCGCCAGCCGCTCAATTATCCGTTCGAGCTGCGATACGGCCGCGACGAGGGCAAGCGACTGGCACAACCCGCCGCGATTCAAGGAACGATCACCACGCCATGGCGCGTCGTAATTGCGGCCGGCAACCTCAACTCGCTAGTGAACAGCGATATCCTGCCGAACCTCTGCCCGGCCGCCGAGCCGGAGTTCTTTCCCGAGGGCATGAACACCGACTGGGTCGCGCCGGGCCTCGCCGTGTGGGACTACATCGACGGCGATTACGCCCCGCGCGCGGGCCGCAGCCGGCTTGAGCACATGAAAAACTTCTCGCGCATGGCCGGCGAGATCGGCGCGAAGTATCACATTCTCGAAGGTTTCGCCTACGGCTGGTCGGATGATGACGTTCGCGATTTCGTCGACTACTCGAAAGCCGAGGGCGTGCGGGCGCTCTTCTGGCGACATAGCCGCGACCTGCGCACGCCGGAGGACCGCCAGGAGTTTTTTGGCCGGCTGGCCCGGCTGGGCGTGGCCGGCGCGAAGATCGATTTCATCGATCAGGAGGCCAAGGAAGGTGTCGACCAGTACGAATCACTGCTCGAAGCGGCCGCCAAGCACAAGCTCGTGATCGACTTCCACGGGGCCAACAAGCCGACGGGGCGGCTTCGCACCTGGCCGAACGACATGCTCCGCGAAGCGGTGCGCGGCATGGAATCCCGCTCGCTGCGCGAGCGCGCGCGGCACGAGACGATCCTGCCATTCACGCGCTACCTTGCCGGCCCCTGCGATTACACGACGATGGTGTTTAGCGAGCGGCGCGGCGACTCGTCCTGGGCTCACCAGATTGCCTGCCTGGCCACGTTCCACAGCCCGATTCTCACCATCGCGGCCCATCCGCAAAGTGTTCTCGACAATCCGGCGGTCGACGTGATCAAAAGCATTCCGGCCGTGTGGGACGAGACGATCGTCTTGCCGGAGTCGCGAATCGGCGAGCTGTCGATCTTCGCCCGCCGCAAGGGCGATATGTGGATGCTGGCCGCGATGTGCGGCAGCGAAGGCCGCACGATCAGCGTGCCGCTCTCGTTCCTGGGCGAAGGCGCCTACAAGGCGTCGCTCGTGCGCGACAACACGCAAAACGCCGCCGCCGTCACGCTTGAGGAGGCAACCGCGCAGGGCGCCGACATGCTGAAAATAGAACTACGCAACGGCGGCGGATTCGTAGGGCGCTTCGTAAAACAGTAAACCAGAATGCGAGCCTGGCACACGTCGCCCCATCTCTTTCCCGCCGTATTTCTACCCAGAATTCACAGTGCGATTCTGCCAGGAAGCGGACCATTGCGCAACGAGCCATTTAGTTTATCATCGTTTACCCGATTTCGACTACAATGCACCGAGTCTCCTAATCCATCAGCCAAACGCCAACTTTCGTGCGACCGACTTGCGCCATTCGTTGTCTGGCAATCGTCCTGGGGATCGAGGTAGCGTTTACGTCGATTTCGACTCAGCGCACACGGGCGGCTGAGCCGCGCGTCTTCATCCTCGATGCGGCCCAGTTGCATGTCGCGCGTGAGATGCTCCGCGCCGGCGACAAAGTGCTCGCGCCCGCTCTGGAACAGCTCCAACGCGACGCCGATGCCGCGCTCGATGCCGGCCCGTTCTCCGTCGTCAACAAGGACCTGATTCCGCCCAGCGGCGACAAGCACGACTACCTGAGCCTCGCCCCTTACTGGTGGCCCGATCCAAAATCGCCTACCGGCCTGCCGTACATCCGCCGCGACGGCGAGCGCAATCCCGAAATTTACAAAATCCGCAACCGCCTCGACCTCGGCGAGTTCGCCGACGCCGTCGACACGCTCTCACTAGCCTACTACTTCACCGCCGACGAGCGCTACGCCGACCGCGCCGCACTGCTGGTGCGCACGTGGTTTCTCGATCCGGCCACGCGCATGAATCCCAACCTGCGGTTTGGCCAGGGCATCCCGGGCATCAACACGGGCCGCGGCGTCGGCCTCATTGAAACGCGCATGTTCGCCCGCGTAGTCGACTCGATCGGCCTCATTGAAAACTCAGCCGCGTGGACCGGCGAGGACCAGCGCGGCATGAGGGCATGGTTTGAGGAATTTCTGGATTGGATGCTCGAAAGCGATCACGGCCGCGAGGAGGCGGCCCGTCAGAATAACCATGGCACGTACTATGACGTGCAAGTTGCCTCGTTCGCGCTATTTTTAGATAAGCGAGGCTTGGCCGCCAAAGTTCTCCGCGACGTCGGTGATAAACGCATCGCCGTCCAGGTCGCGCCCGACGGCCGCCAGCCGCTTGAATTGGCCCGAACCAAGGCCTGGAGCTACAGCGTCGGCAACCTGGCCGGCCTCATGACGCTCGCGCGATTGGCCGAGCACGTCGACGTGGACCTCTGGAATTTCAAATCGCAGGACGGCGCGAGCATCCGCGCCGCGATCGACTTTCTCGCCCCCTTCGCCACTCAAGAACGAAAGTGGACGTATCAGCAAATGGGTGGCTTCGACGCCGAACTGCTCCGCTCGCTGCTTTACAAAGCGGCCGTCAAATATCCCGATGCCAACTACCGGGAGAATCTCTCGCGCCTTCCAAAGCGCAACGCGGCAAGCCGCGCGAACCTCCTCCTCTCGCCGCTCGACCCAGTCTCGCAATTGCACAAACGCTAGGTACATATATTTCCCTCCCTCTTAGGGAGGGGCCAGGCTTCGGCCGTGAGCTCAGCCGAACGGGGAGGGTTCAGCCCTTCATTTTCCCAATTCTCAACTCCGCTTGCCGTTCGGCCTGAGCTCCCTTCGGGTCTATTGCTCAGGGTCGAAGTCGCGGC
>DATFGJ010000201.1:0-5106 GCA_035249585.1 Lacipirellulaceae bacterium | reverse complement strand
GTGCAGGTGTATCAGCCCGAACCTAGTGACCTCGTCGACGCATCGCACTAACGCCGAAGCGACGTAACGCTGCAACGACTACTACAGTCTCGCCTCACTGACTGGTAGCCGTCTCTTTTGTGTTGCAGCTTACCTGCAACGAAGCTCTTGCTTTCGGCCACCCAGTGTGCTAATGTACACGTCAGGTTGTGAAGCTGTCAGCTGTTAGCTCTCAGCTGTTAGCCGATCCAGAGTAGCCGTCCGTTTATCCAATGCGCTACCGCTGCGCGCCGACCGGCTTATTGGCAGCCGATGTAAGAATGGCATCAGATGTCCAAAAGTATGTGGGGGGAGTTTTGGACATCTGCCCCATGTGGGCGCGTTTTCCCGAAAGTTGCACAGCAAAATATGCTTGCCTCCTTCGTCGATTGAACAAACGCGCTCAAAACACAGTGGGGGGGAGTTTTGGACATCTGCCCGGTTCCCCGCGAAAACCCGCGCTGGCTGACGACTGAAAGCGGAGAGCCGATCGCTGATGGCTCAACGAATTTCGCCCCACCTGGAGACATTTTTGCACCACCCCCGTAGCGAAATTCGATCCATTTCGCCTCACCACCATTGCCGAACCCACAACCAGCAAACGACTTGCAGCGAGCGCGCGAGGCGAAATTCGCCGAATTTCGCCTCACCAAAAAAAGAAAAAATAAAAGTGGGGCGAAAATCGGGGCGGAGCGGGTTTCGGATAGGCCCTAAACCCTCGACCCTTGACCGACTTCGAACGCGAAATTGTTCACGTAACCGCGCGGCAGATGCTGCGATTGCCGATCGATTCGCTGATGCACCGTGCGGTCAAAGTCGGCCAGTGGCCGGCGCTGGCCGTTGTGAAAGAACGTGCCCGCGTACCCAAGCGAATGCAGAAAATCGAACACGCCGCGCACGTCGCCGTCCGGCCGGTGGCGCGCTTCGCATTCGACGAGCAAGCGAGGCCGGTAGCGTTCCAGAGTTTGCCGAGCGCCGGCGAGCACGGCCGACTCATGTCCCTCGACGTCGATCTTCAAGAAGTCCGGCCCACGCGGCCGGTCGGCGAAGAACGCATCCAGCGTCGTCACGTCGACGACGAGCGGGGAACAAGGAGCAGGGAGCGGGGAGCCAGATCCCGAAATTTTGACTCCACGCTCCATGCTCCACGCTCCGTGCTCCAGCGTAGCGCCATGCGTCTTGCCGTTGCCCGACGGCACATGCAGCGGCAATTGACCAACCCGGTCGGACAATGCCGTCGGCACGAGCACGACGTTGTCGTAATTCATCGAGTCGAAGAGATGACGGAGATAGGCCACTTGCCGCGGTTGCGGCTCGAACGCGAACACGGCGCCGCTTGGTCCAACTCGCCGGCGCATCCAATAGGTGTACGCTCCCTTGTGGCAACCGACATCGACCGCCACCTGCCCAGGCCGCAGACGGTCGCGCAGGAAGCGCAGCTCGGCTGGGTCGACGCGGTAGCGATAGCGGTAAGCCCGGTACAGGTAGCGAAGCCGAGTTTGCATTTGGCGATTGTCCGCAAAAACAGCGGAACACTGCAACGCCGATCGCTTCCAGCAGAGTGTGCCAAATCAGATTCCTGCTCCGCGCTCCCAGCTCCTAGCTCCCTGCTCCGTCCCCCGCGCGCGACGAGAGCCCGGCCGGATCGCCGTGGCGACCGACCGGGCTCTGACGCTCCCCCCAATCATGTATTGAAGCACGGAGCGTGGAGCTTGGAGCACGGAATACGATCCTTACTCCCTGCTCCCTGCTCCCTGCCGGGTACCCTCTGGGTGGCTCTTAACTTCATAGCTGGCTTGGGCCACCGGTCGCATGGGCGCGATCCGATATGGCTGAGAGTGCTGATACATGGCCAGTCGATCTTGATACACGTCGCGTTCATCCGACTCAGCAAGTTCGATGGCCTGGCGGAGAGTTTGAACGGCCGCACTGAAATTGCCTGCCGCTGCCTGCGCGGCGGCCAGGGTGTCGAAATTCAGGGCGTCCTTTTTGCCGCTCAGTTGAATCGATTTTTTGGCGCGCTCGATGGCCAGCGCCGGGTTACGAACTGTGCCGTCCGGGCATGTCGCCAGCAACCATGCCGAGCCGCTGTAGGCATACACGGATTGAGGATCCAGCTCGATCGCCTGGTCATACTGAGCGCTGGCATCCACGTAACGACCCATATCCGTGAGCAAGTCGGCCCGGCTGACAACGGCGTAAGAATCATCAGGAGCAAGCTGGACGGCGGCGTCGTAATGGGCGATTGCTTCGTCGAGCCGTCCGAGCAAATGGCACACGCGTCCGCGCCCGCGATGGGCGACGGCGAGATCGGCGTCCAATTCAATCGCGCGGCCGTAATCTTTGAGAGCCGCATTCAAATCACTGGCTACGACAAACAACGCCCCTCGATTGGCATAGGCTTTGGCAAAATCTGGTTTAATTTGGATCGTGCGATTGAAATCGTCAAAGGCTTTTTCGAACTGGCCCGCTTGCGCTCGCAAGACGCCCCGGTTGTGCACTGCGCGCCAGCAGTTCGAGTCGGCGCGAACTGCGTCTTCGAAGTCGAGCATTGCCTCTCGGACCTGGACGGCGTCGGCCTTGAGTTGACCGCGCCGATTGAGAGCCCAAGCGGCAAGCTCGTTGGCGTAACCCGCAATCTCGGCGCTGGGCTGGCTGGCGAGCGCCCGCCGGCACGATTCGATAATGCGCGTATAGTCTTGCTGGCTATGGGCATCGCGGCTCAGCTCATGGGCCTCGGAAAGAAGCAGCTCCGCACGCGACGGTTGCGCTGTACTTACTGCGGATTTTGCGACGGGTTGCTGAGACGTCAGTGTCGGAGGCGATTTTGGATCGGCTCCCGGCGAGTGTATCGACCCGCCACGAATGGGTTGGGTGGATTGCGGAGCTTTTCCGGCGTGCGGCGAAACGTTTTCGGTGATGCGCAGCTCCGACGTCGCTAGAGGCTGACGTCGCTGCATTCCGCTGGGACGCGCATATTGGCCCATTGTGTTTTGCGGCCGTTGAATCGCGCTCGATGCCGCTCCCATGGCCTGACGCGCTGCCCGATTAGCCGGGCCGAGACGCGCCTGGTTGGCGGGCGGCAGTTGGCGCATGCCGCTCGCCGCCGCGGGATCGCCCTTTCGGCCAAACAGACTGGGCAGGCGGAAGTTACTACGGCCGGAGGTCGCACCGGGTCCACCAGGTCGATCGGCAGGCGACTGGTCGTCGCGAATCATTGCGGCAGCCGGATGCCCTGGCCCAATACTTCTCGGAATCGGCCGCTGGCCGTTCCAACCGGCTGGCTGCACGGCCGGGTCAATGATACGGAGCTTCGTTGCTGGCGAATGTTGTTGCTGGTCGCTTATTTGGTGCGTTTGCGAAGTGGCGATGGGTGTGACGATCCGCAAACTTCCTGCCGCGGCAGGCGTCGAACCCTCACCATCCACTCCGCGTGCTGACTCCCAGCCTCGCGCGGCAGACAAGTTAACCAGCAGCTGACAAATAAGTAGCGGCAGTCCGAAAACGACTGGCCGAATACGGGGTGCGAGACGCATGGCGGATACCCATCCAACGTGAGTTGAGTGAGAAGCGTGTGCGGCCAATGTCCATCCCCCCGCAGCAAAGCATGAGTCCGGTAATCCACTCGCGAGCACATCGCGGCGGCGCTCGAATCAAGCGATTTCGATGCGCCGGGATCGCCGTCCCACTTCGTATGTGGGACTATCGGCTAAGCTGTTCGGCTAACCTAATCAGAAATAGCCGCAAAGCCGACAAAACCGGCAAAGTCGATGCAATCTGCCGGCTCACGTGCTGGCAACGCTGGCGACGGGCTACTTACGAGTCGATGCTTCGTGCGACGCCGCACGTACGGAATCAGCAGGCTGGTTAGTGAATGGCTGCCCTTGTTGGTAGAGATTCAGTCGTTGGCGCAGGGTTTCGACGTAGTCAGGCGGAGCCGAGGCGATTGCCTGTTCGGCGATGCGCGCCGCGTCGTCGAAATTGCCGGCGCTGGCATGGGCCGCCGCCAGCGCGTCGAGAGCAAAGCAGTCAGTTGGCGGCGAAAGCTTGGCCGCCTGCTCCGCTGCGGCGATTGCTTGCTGCGGATCGCGATAGCGGGCATCCGGGCAAGTCGCATGCAGCCACGCTAAGCTGCGGTACGCGTCGGCCCAGTTCGGGTCGATTGCTATCGCGCGGCTCAAATCGTTCACCGCCGGCTCGAACTCGCCACGTTCGGCCGACAAGTTACCACGCTGCGTGTAGGTGTCGGCGTCATTCGGCGCCAGGTTGAGAGCACGGTCGAGATCGGCAGCCGCTTCGTCGAAATTGCCGAGTCGCTGCTGCGCGATGCCGCGGGCACGATACAGCTCGGCGGTTTCGGGCAAACCGTCGATCGCGCGCGTGTAATCGCGCACCGCTTCATCAAAGCGGCCTAGGGAGCTAAGCAGCTCGGCCCGGTTGCGGTACGCGACCGACAGTCCGGGGTTGAGTTCAAGCACCCGATTGAAATCCCGAAGCGCAGCTTCCGATTCATTTTGCTGCGCCAAGGTGACCGCACGATTATGAATAGCAAGCGAGCAATTCGGGTCGAGCGAAATGGCGATTTGAAAATTTCGCGTGGCTTCGGCCTGCAATCCCTGCTCGATCTGGATTTCGCCGCAACGGTTGTGGGCCCAGCCGGCCAGCCGGCGCAGCGGGCCGGCCAGTTCCGCGGGCGGGGCCTCTGCCAACGCACGCTGACACAGCTCGATAATCGCGGTCATGTCGTCGATCGACGCCGCATTTTGCGCCAGTTGCTGTGCTTCGGCAAACCAGCCATCGGGTGATTCGGAATAGTCCGAGATCACCAGTGGCAGCGCGCTCGCATTGCCGGACGCTATCGCTCCTTCCCGTGATTCGATCAACTCCTTGCCAGGGCTGGCCGATTGAATCGGTTCGGCTGAGCCAACCGATAGGTTGGCTGGAAGTTCAAATGGATCACGGATGGACCCATCGCTTGCCACGCGGTCTGCCGGCGACGCAAGATTAGAATCGGCCGGCGGCGCGACCGATGTCGGCTGAGTGAGGGGTTCTGGCGCAAAGCGAATTGTCGAGACTTGCTCAGAATCG
>DATFGJ010000200.1:0-3986 GCA_035249585.1 Lacipirellulaceae bacterium | reverse complement strand
TTTCTATCGCGATCACTATGTCGCCTCAAGCGACGCGGACGCCAAGCTTGGCACGTTCGCCACGTCGCCGGCAATCCGAAACTATCCGATCAATTTGTTGAGCGAAGTTGTCGGGACGTTTGTCTTAGTATTCGCAACTTTGCTGGCCGTCGACCCGGCGCTGTCGACGAGCACTGGAGCCGAAGCCCCTATGGCCGACGGCGAGACGAAAATCGGCCTGGGCGCGCTCGGCGCGCTGCCCGCGGGCTTGCTGGTTCTGGCCATTGGCTTGTCGCTTGGCGGCACGACCGGCTACGCGATCAACCCGGCCCGCGACCTGGGCCCCCGCATCGTGCATGCGCTGTTGCCGGTTCCCGGCAAGCGCGACAGCGACTGGGCCTACGCCTGGGTGCCCGTCGTCGGACCAATTCTTGGAGCGATCGTTGCCGTTCTCTTGTGGTGGGCGCTGACACGGTCCGGCGTGTGATGCAAGTGCCTTGCATCGGTCATGTGCCCCGACACAACGCACGCGGATTGGGGGCCAGGCTCATGAGTTTCGCCCTACCGAAATTTTTTTCTTTTTTCTCGTGGGGCGAAAATCGGCGAGTTTCGCCCCACCATGCCAGCGCAAGTCGTTTGTGGGTCACGGGTTCGTGCGTCGGTGTGGGGCGAAACTGACTTAGTTTCGCCCCGGGGGTGGGACAAAACTATCTCAGGTGGGGCGAAATTCGTCAGGCACTTCAGGGTGCCGCACATCAGATGTCCAAAACTCCCCCCACATACTTTTGGACATCTGATGCGATTTTGGACAAACCAGAACGACTGCCAACACGTGCGCACCGGTAGCGCATGGGAAGGTTGCGAGCCGCGGGTCACGAACCCGCACCTAGCGACTAGCAACGAACGCTCAATGCCTACTAGCTGATTGCCAAAGAGCGGCCAGGATGGAGTTTGCGTGCAGCTTAGCCTAATAGTGGACAATTGTCAACTACCCATTTTCGGCCGGGGCGCACGTTGGCGCGCGGGATGTCTTCAACTCGCCTCTTGTTCGCTACGGCTCTGCCGCACCTCTGCTCTTCTGCTCTTCGACAAGCCGGTGCACGGTCGAAATAATTTGCGGTTCCACCTCCGGCGTCCACACGGCCGGCAGGCCGTACGGAATTCGCGAGCCGCCCCCTTCGTAGCCGCCTTCGGCCAAAACCCGTTGCGAGGGGATGTAGCCCATTACGTCGTTGGTGTAGCTGGCGACCCAGGTCGTATCGCGCCCAAGCTTGGATTTCAGGCGCAATGAATAATCGACCACAACCTCGCCGCCGAGAAAGAGCCAATTGATTTCATCACCCAGTCGCCAAGCTTGGACCGGGTATGGGTAACTCGACGCGAGGCCGCCGTCGCGATCCCAGATTTGCAGCAGGTACTTTGCCCAGGACGCTTGGGGCGGCTCGCCGGCCGCGGCCGATTCCAGCTCGTCGCGCGAGGGCAGGGGGCCGAATTTCAGGTCGATTTCTTCGTAGGCCGTGCTGAGCTTGCTGTCGATTGGCTTCAGCGGCGAGTTGAGCGCCACGTCGACCGCATCGGCGAACGCGCGGCCGTGCCGGTTGAGCCAATCGATGCTGCGGCGCGGCAGCGGGTTCTGGTCGGCGCCGCAGCCGGCCCAAAAAAGCACGGTCGCGCCCGGGTGCCGGCGCTCGAGTTCATTCTGGCCGACGCCCGGCCAATCGGCTGACAGCGAGTATTCGCTGAGCACGGTGGCGTGGCAGGCGTAACCGGCGACGATCGCACGCAGCTGCGGTTTTTCACCCAAGCTGTGAATGGCAAGGACGGGCAAATCGTGATCTACCGGGCCGGCGAGAACATGTTCGCGCTGCCGGCGCGGAACGTCGCCTTCCGGGTTATTACGACGATTCACGGCGAACGTGGCCTTACCCACCGTCCACGACAACCGCGCCGGCTGGAGCGTCTTGAATGCGGCTGCCACTACCTCGACCAATTTATCGGACAACAGAGCCGCGTAGTTTTCGATGCGCTTCGTGTCGCGCTCGCTGAGCGAATACATCGCGGCTAAATTGCTGCGCACGACCGGGCCGCTATGCGTATGCGAAACCGACAGAGCGATTGCGGAGCGCGGCAGCTTAAACCGCTCCTCGATGCGCCGGCAAACTTCGCGCGACAGCTCGCGATCGATGCCCACGAGGTCCATTGTCACCAGCACGCTACGCCGGCCGTCGGCGTCCTCGAGCACAAGCGCCTTGGCCCACAGATCGTCGAGCTTGTCCTGTGCGGGCTTGTTTCGCCCACCGTAGCCGGAGAGCCAGATCGGCAACTCCGGCGAAATATTTACGCGGGCCACGCCGGCCTTCCACGTCTGGTCGTCAGCGAAAGCCGGCACCAGTTGGCGGGACAGCACGAGCAGCAATACTAGGATTGCTCGGAACACAATACGGTTGTTCATAGATGTTTTTGGCCGGCGCCGTTTTAGCGCCTGCGCGAAGCGTCATCAATATCTTGTCGCAATGCTTTCGCCGTAAGCAGCCCGCCGATTACGCCGAATGCTGTTGTGATGAAACAGTTTGCTGCATGCGTGTAATGTTGGTATTCCCGATAAGGCGACTCCAGATCAATGGGTTTGGATGCCAATGTAGCTTCGATTACAACACCGAAAGCGCTAGACAGAGAGTTGTAGAAGTAAAACTGTCGCTGTGCTCCCCAGAAATACAATACATACGACGCCGTAAAGAAAACGAAAAAGCCGATCCAAAATGGTCTGCGGCGCCCGTAATTCCACGCGACGACGCCGCTGAACAAGATGATTCCTAAGCTGAAGGTGCTGATAAGTCCAGCCGAAAGAACGTTGTTCGCCCGGACAGAGGCGGCTGCCACAGCCAGGTAGGTAAAGAGAACAAGGAAGAAGGAAAGTGACATACGGCTTCCTGAAACAGCCGACTACAGGTTAATCCACCGCCGGCGATTGCGGTGACTCTGTTTGGTATACCAAGTTTCCGGCGACGATCGTTGCTCGGATTTTTGGAAGGCGACCCTGTAGCTGATTATTGCGGCTGTTGGCGGTTCGGGCTTCAATCGGCGTCGGAGACGCCTCCCACACCGATGGGTCGAATAAATCCCTATCGATAATTACCATGTCGGCGAGCTTGCCGGGCTCGAGGGAGCCGAGATCCGATTCAGTGAAGGCGGCGTACGCGGCGCCCGTCGTGTAGGCGCGGAGCGCTTCTTCGACGGAGATTTTTTGTTCGGGGATCCAGCCCATTGGGTGTTTGCCGTCGAGCGTGCGGCGGGTGACGGCCGAAAAAATGCCTTCGATGGGCGTGGGCGGGGCCACTGACCAGTCGCTGCCGAAGGCCAGGCGCGCGCCGGCGTCAAGCAACGAGCGAAACGCGTAGCTGGTTTCGCTGCGCCGGCGGCCGATCACCGCTTCGGCCCAGCGGCCGTCATCGATCGTGTGGTACGGCTGCATGCTGGCGATGACGCCGAGCCTGGCGAAGCGCGGGATGTCCTCGGGGCTGATGTGCTGGGCATGCTCGATGCGGAAGCGGCGGTCGCGCGGGCCGTTCGCCTTGGCGACGCGCTCGAATACATCGAGCTGCAGCCGATTCGCGCGGTCGCCAATGGCGTGCACCGCGACCTGCAGGCCGGCCCGGTCGGCCTCGCGCGTCCAGTGCTCAAGGTCCTCGACCGTGTTGACCAACAGGCCGCGGTCGCTCGGCGCGTCCGTGAACGGCTCCAGCAGCGCGGCTGTGTGCGAGCCGAGCGAGCCATCGACGAAGCCTTTGAGGCCGCCAATTTTAAGCCACTCGTCGCCTTGGCCGCGCGCTTGGACTTCCTTGGCAAGGCGGTCCCATGTGTTTAGAGGAACGCAGGCGTAGATGCGCGTTTTAAAATTGCTGCGGCGCCGGGCCGCGCGGAACACGTCGACGTGCTGCCAGGTGCCCATGTGATGGACGGCCGTGACGCCGCGCTGGGCCAGATAATCCATGGCGGCCAGCGTGGCG
>DATFGJ010000199.1:0-6626 GCA_035249585.1 Lacipirellulaceae bacterium | reverse complement strand
GGGCTGGCCCGGTCGGCGGGGAAAGTTGGCCCTAGGTTGTCAACTCACAGCTGACAATTTCCCCGACGTGGGCCGTCTCAGATGCGTGCCTCGTGCCTTGGCGTTTGCATGTGCATCAATCTGCTTTGCCCAAAGAATTTTGTGGGAGCGGTCTCTGACCGCGATCACGGCTCACATTTCCACATCCTGTTGCAGGCATGAAGCGAAATCGGCGTCGGAGACCCCTCCCACAGTCGAATTTTTGAGCGAGGCGGTGCTAGCCGAGCGAATCGTTGAAATACGTATCGGGGAGTACGCGCTCTGCGATGCGGCCAAGTTCGTTCGGCGAGCGGCGTTGGCCGACGGAATGCCAGGCGGCTACGCCTTCCAGCTCCGGCATCAATTCGATCAGTTGTTGCGCGAGCATCGTGGCAAATCGCTGGATCGAGGGGCTGGTGGCCGACTCGCGAATCGCCTGCACGGTCTTCATCACGCGCAAGAGCCGTGCACGTGTTAAAACGGGCTCGGACAAGGGCGCGTCGCTGTCTATCAGCAGCTCGGCGATCGGCACTTCCAGCGCCTTTTGCCAGCGCTGCAGATCGGAGAGGAGCATGTCGCAGCCGGGATCTTCCTGCCGCCGCACTTGCTCCATGGAAGTTTGCATGCGCCGGGCCGCGCTGCGTACGGAAATGCCTTGGCGGCGACGCGCATCGGCGATGCGGTGCAGCGCGCGAGCGCCTGACGCCGGCACAGCCGGAACCGGCACGTGGCTGAAACCTGTGTCGAACGGAATGTCGTGAGCGATACTCATGGCACTGCCTCCTGTTGCCCGCCGCGACGGGCAGAACCATAAAAGATAAGAATGGTCTCGGGCGTGTTCGAAATTGGTGTAGCGGGTGCCTGGGGCATCGCCCCAGCAGTCTTCAATGGGACTGGGACGTTGCCCCAGCCACCCATCGCTACGCCGTAGTCGAACATGCTCTAACGGTCTGTTCCAAAGACGAGACGAACTGCGCACGGTCTATACGTACTGGCAGCCACCTCAGTCCCTGCAATGAATGCGGGTCGGCAGTCAGATGCACCAACCCAGCACAGCGTTCGCGTGAGTCGTACGCGAGATTGTCCTGCTGTGCACCGTCCCTCCGTCGAGTGTTTCGACAGAGACCTTTCCAACGTCGATCCGTCGTCAGAAAAGACAAAGCTGAGAAGTATTGGCCCGCGGGGCCCCGCCCGCAGCGGAAGAGGCCCATCCGGCCTCTCGCGCTCGGACGTGCATTATCCTATGCACGCATTTTGGCGAATGCAAGAGTTTTGCAGGTGGATTTCTCGTTCGCTCTTTGACGGGCGCTAGCGTCCGGTTGACTGTAGCAAGTCGCTGCAAACGGCCCCTAGGGCGTTAAGTGCTTAACCACGCAACTGCGCCGTTTTGATACGGGGCGCGCATTAAATTGCTGCGCGAAAAACTTTTTCGCGGCGGGCTTGCCTTTCGCTCACTGCATCACTCGCCGAAGGCGAATTCGGCGAGGGCCTGGAGGAATTTTGGACGCGGCAAGGGAGGAATTCGGCCGATGCCAGGCCGCTCGCGGGGAGCTGCGTCCGTCCGCGATGTGTGCACAAAGTCGCGATCCTCGACCAGCTTTGCGCCATTCGTTTGAGTTCGGGCAATTAGCTGGAAGCCGAGCATTTGTCCATGCGCCCGCTCCATGGCTGCGTGAATTGCCGGCAGATTCGCGAAGTCGCAGATGTCGCTTTGCAGCGTGATTGGATCGACGAGTTTGGCCGCGCTTGGCGAGCCCGCGATCCAGCGACGCCATTCGTTGCGCATCTGGTTGGCGTCAATCGGCGTCACTCCATCATGAATCATCACGGCGTCGGAGCGTACGTGGCGCTGTACGTAATCGAACGTGGGTCCAAGGCCACGGTGGTAACGATGTCGCCGCACGGAGACTTGCGGGTAGCGGGCCGAAAGCTCCGCCGCGACCTCGAATGTCGAGTCGGTCGAGCCGTCGTCGACGATCAGGATTCCAAACGCGCTGGTGAGGTCGCTGGCAACTTCCAGAATCTCCCGCACGCAGCTGCGCAATCTGGCCTCGCCGTTGTGGACGGGCAGCACGATGGTCAAGGACTTGTTCAAAGGCGTGTCTCCTCGATTGCAGTCAGGCGGGCATCGCCCACTCATTCATCGTGGTGAGCGAAGCCCAAGCTGTGCGATGGCGCCATGGCATCCTTGGCCGCGAAATTGGTCCGTCTGCGTGAGCCATCGGCGGGCGATGGCGGGAATCTACAGTGATCGGCCGACGACAAGGTTTGCGCCGCCGGTCCGACCGGCGCTGATCATCCAGCCGGCATCGCTCGTGGCGCGGTTGCGGAGTGTGTCGAATTTGTGGTCGGTTTTGAAGATTCGATTGAAGCGGCCGTAGCAGCCGCAGCGGCTATTGCACGGCAACGCGCGGCTAGATGAGGTGGCGGGAGCCGGTTATGCTGAGGAGCTGTTCAGCCAATGCTGCGCTGGTGTGCGACTATGTGCGCGTTAAGCAAGTCTTCGAACAACGCCCCGAATTTCATGGCACCGGACGGATTGGTGACCGCGGTGGCCCAAGATGCGGCGACCGGCCAGGTGCTGATGGTTGCCCACATGAACCGTGCGGCGTGGGACGAGACGCTCTCCAGCGGCCAGGCAGTGTATTACAGCCGCTCGCGCGGCCGGCTATGGCGCAAAGGCGAAGAAAGCGGCAACTTCCAGCGTGTTCGAGAAATCTACGTCGACTGCGACGGCGACGCGGTGCTGCTCAAGGTGGAGCAGGAAGGCGGCGCTGCATGCCACGAGGGATATGCATCTTGCTTTTTCCGGCAGATGACGACGGAGGGGCTGAAGATCGTCGCCGAGCGGGTGTTCGATCCGGCAAACGTGTATGGAAAGGGTGAGTAGGTGAGTAGGTTCGGATTGGGCAACTTACTCACCTACTCACCTACTCACTTACTCACCTCATCACTATGAGTCACGAAGCGCGACTGAAAGAACTCAACTTGGAGCTGCCGCAGGCGGCCAGGTCGCTGGGAGTGTACAGACCTGTGGTCGTCGTGGGCGGGTTGGCGTATTTGTCAGGCCATGGTCCAGTGAAAGCCGATGGTACGGCGATCTGCGGCAAACTGGGCGACAACCTTGATAAGCAAGCTGGCTACGAGGCGGCTCGACAAACGGGAATGGCAATTCTGGCCACGCTCCGGCAGCGCTTCGGCAGCCTCGATTCGATGAGGCGGCTGATCAAGACGACGGGCTTTGTCAACGCGACGCCAGAGTTCAAGGAGCACCCTGCCGTCATCAACGGCTTCAGCGAGCTGATGCGCGACGTGTTTGGCCCTGAGGCGGGCGTGGGCGCGCGGAGCGCCATGGGCGTTGCATCGTTGCCAGCCGGCTGGGCCGTTGAGATCGAGGCGATCTTCGAGCTTGAGGAAATGGCGTGATCGCCAGCGGCCGATCAAGAACTTACTGAGCTTTCCAGCTCATGTTCGTACGTCCGTTCGTTGTACGAGCCGCCGGAACCGTAATCGCCGATTTCGTCATAGTCCGATGCAGAATCGGAATTGGCGGCACGGCGAGCTGATCGGGCCGATCGCAGATAGACGGCCAGCGCGTAGCCCAAGGCAACATTCAGAATCGCGACGATGGCGACGTACAAGACCATGGGAGTGGGTCGCGATTGCCAGGGGAGCAAACTGGAATTGAAACAGCCGTTAGTGTGTCGCTGCCGGACTACAATTCTAGCGTACGTTCTATGAATCGGTTCCCGGTTGAATTATGACGGTTGTACTGCCCTCATTGGGCCCATAGCGCGTCATTTATCGCGTTACAGATTGCGGTTTGCGTTGCCGCTCGGTCAAAGCTCGAACGAACTCGGGCGACACGTCGTCGAGCGTAATGACCTCGCTCTGCCCACCCGGGTCTTTCGGCCGGATGATGCAGATCACTTCCGCCGACGCGGCGCGGGCCATGATCTCCTCAAGCGCGGCTTGCTCGAGCGCGTTCAGCCCGCCGAGAGGAGGCTGGGGGCCGCCTGCCGGCGTCACATCTGCAGAATTCGTGATTGGCACGGACTGAGTCTCCGGCAGCGGCACGACGGTCTCCAGTGGCTCCTGACCGCGCACGACCGGCGCTTCGCGCGATGGGCCGCTGGCGACGCGCGCATAGATTTCGCTCATGCCGTTCTGGGCCAGCTCGGCGTGGATTGATTCAAGCGAAGCGTACAGTCCTTCGTTGCCTTCGTAGTCGGCTGCGAAGCAAACGCCGATCAATTGGCCCAGGTCGTTGAAGAGGCCGCCGCCGCTGCGGCCTTGGACCGGTGCGCCGCTGGCCTCGACGTTGGGAGGCGCATCGTAGCGGTCGAGCGTCGTGATTCGGGAGGCAAGTGCCGTGGGGTCGTCGCCGTGGCTGCAGCCCACGCTCACAACGCGGTCACCCCGCTCGATTGCGGCGCCTTGAGGGGCAACGGGGGCGACCGCAACGGGGCGGGACGGCCAGATGCCGACGAGCGCCAAGTCGCGTTCAAGGTCGTAGTGAATTACTTGGGCGGGCACCTGACCGGCCGCTCGGATGCCGCCTGGAACTCGCTCAAATACCTCGACGGTGAGTGGGGCTTTGCCCTCGGATGCACGGAACAGGTGGCCGCACGTAATCACCAGGGCTTGTCCCTGTCGGGAATCGATGATCGTGCCCGTCGCGTAGGCATTCTCCTTCGAATCCTGAACACGCAATCGCACGGTTGCGGCGAGGAGTTCTTGGTGCTCGGACGTGTGCACAGACGCCGAGGGAGCCGGGTCTTCCTTCGCTCCGGCTACTAAGCGAGCCGGCGACCCGGCACCCGGCAAAGCACCGCCGGCAGGGTGGTCCGGCCGCCCGGTGCCCGCTTCGCCCCCGGCCGTCCGAGGCGTCGGCGCGGCCACATCCGGTGATTGCAGCCGAGCACGATCGGCGTTCTGCCGCTCGACGTCGTGAGCGCGCTTGAACATTTGCTGGAGCCGCTCGCCGGTTGTTGCCCCAACGACACGATCGACCTCCTGGTTGTCGACCAGCATAACAAAGCAAGGAATGCCGCTGACGTTATGCCTCGTCGCCAGCTGCGGATCGCGCGTCACATCGACCTCGCGGATCGGGTAGCCGGCGTTTACAAAGCCGCGAACGGTCGGCTTCATCTGCATGCAGGGGCCGCAGCTTGGCGACCAGAAATCCAGGAGAACAATTTCAGCGCCGTGAGCAGTGATGCCAAGAACGCCTGACGCCAGGGCAAGCGCCGCTGCCGCGAATCGGACCATCCGTTCCCTCCTTGGATTGGTGGTCGGCATGCCGCCGCAGCGCCGCGCGATCAGCGAGGGCGGTTACACGTTGTCGCCTCGTGGATTGCGACCGGCTGCCGCAAGTCGATCGGCATCCTGCCAATCTTGTGCTTAGCGAGCCGATTGTTCCGTGCAATCCGGTGGCAAATCGTGGGTAGCGAACCAATGGGTGTTGTGATGCGTCGGATTCTTTTGCGGGGCGATCCGGCGCCGGGGCGAGAATGTCCTCGACTTGCAAGATAAACACAAGGTCAGCTTGGCCGAATCATAAATAGCCGGACCATCCGTGTCCGGTTCCGGGCCGGAATGGCCCGGCTATGTATTGCTGGCTTGCGGACTCCCGGAGATTTGCGGATCACATTACAATTGGCCGTCTAATACCGAAGGAGCAGATGGCGTCCGTGCTAGCGGCAGATTCGGCCTTGCGGCCGACGCTCAGGTGGTCCCAATAGCCCATCGCAGTTTACTGTTTTCATTGTGCGTCGAATCCTTGTCACTTCCGCTCTGCCCTACGTCAATGCGGATATCCACATCGGGTATCTGCTCGAGGCGATCCAGACCGATATTTGGGTACGGTTCCAGAAACTCATCGGCAACCGCTGCCTCTACGTATGTGCTGACGACACGCACGGCACGGCGACGATGATCCGCGCGCGAAAGGAAGGGCGCAGCGAGGAGGAGTTAATCGCCCAGGTGCAGGCCGACCACGAGCGCGACCTGGCCGGGTTCGACATCGGTTTTGACAACTTCGGCAGCACGCACAGCCCCGAGAACCGGGCCCTGTGCGAAGAGTTTTGGCGAGCCATTCGCAAGGCGGGACTTGTCACCCAGCGCGATGTCGAGCAGCTTTACGACCCGGAGGCCGGCCTGTTTCTCGCCGATCGTTTTGTTCGCGGGACGTGTCCCAAGTGTAAGACGCCGGATCAGCCGGGCGACAACTGCAGCAAGTGCGGGCACCATTACAGCCCCACGGAGCTCATCAATCCGCGCAGCACCGTGAGCGGCGCGACGCCGGAGATCCGCCGCTCTCCGCATTTGTTTATTGAGCTGGAGAAGCTGCACGGCTTTCTGGAAGATTGGACCCAGTCGGGCCAGCACCTTCAGCCCGAGATCGCCAACTATCTCAAGGGGCATTTTCTGGGCGAGCCTCTGCGCGATTGGGACATCTCGCGGCCGGCACCTTATTTTGGCTTCGAAATTCCAGACTCGCCGGGCAACTATTGGTACGTGTGGTTTGATGCGCCAATCGGTTACGTGGCCTCCACGCGCCAGTGGTGCGACCGCACGGGCGAACGATTCGACGACTGGTGGCGCTC
>DATFGJ010000198.1:0-6233 GCA_035249585.1 Lacipirellulaceae bacterium | reverse complement strand
ATGGCGCTTGAACGGAACCCGGCTTGGGTCGCGCCGGCTTCGGGCAAGACGATTCATACCTGCCCGATGCACCCCGAAGTCCAGCAGGACCATCCCGGCGACTGCCCGATCTGTGGGATGCCGTTGGAACCGATGACCGTGACAGCGGTCGCTGACGAGGAGGAGAACGCCGAGCTGCGCGACATGACCAAGCGCTTTTGGATCGGCGCCGCGCTCACGTTGCCGGTATTTATCTTGGCGATGGCTCACTTAATCCCGGCAATAGCCGCGCAGGGCTGGGCGGATAGCCACGCTTCTCGCTGGGTTCAGTTCGCGCTCACGACCCCCGTGGTTGCCTGGGCAGGCTGGCCGTTCTTCCGCCGTGGCTGGCGTTCGATCGTGACGCGCCGTTTGAACATGTTCACGCTGATTGCCATCGGCGTGGGCGCAGCCTATAGCTTCAGCGCTGTGGCTATGCTCATGCCCGGCATCTTCCCACACGCGATGCAACACGGCGGAAAGGTTGGCATTTATTTTGAAGCTGCGGCGGTGATCATTGTGCTGGTGTTACTTGGCCAGGTGCTTGAACTCCGCGCCCGCAGTCGCACGGGCAGCGCGATCAAAGCGCTGCTCAATCTCGCGCCGCCCACGGCGCGCCGAGTTATGCCGGGAGGAGACCAGGAAGTTCCGCTCGACCAGGTCAAAGTCGGCGACCAGTTGCGCGTGGTTCCCGGCGCTAAGGTGCCCGTGGACGGCGTGGTCCTGGAAGGCCGTTCCAACGTCGAGGAGTCGATGATCACCGGCGAACCCGTCCCGGTGGAAAAGGCGGTCGGCGACAAAGTGATGGGCGGCACCGTCAACGGCACCGGCAGTTTCGTGATGCGCGCCGAACGAGTCGGCAGCGACACGTTGCTCGGGCAGATCGTGAACATGGTGGCCGAAGCCCAGCGCAGCCGTGCGCCCATACAGGGCCTCGCCGACAAGGTCGCCAGTGTTTTCGTTCCGGCCGTGCTTGCGGTTTCGGTGATCACCTTCATCGCATGGATGTGGATTGGACCGGAGCCAAAGCTCGCGTACGCCATCGTCAACGCGGTGGCCGTGCTCATTATCGCTTGCCCTTGCGCGCTCGGCCTGGCCACGCCGATGTCCATCATGGTGGGGGTCGGTCGTGGTGCGCAGGTAGGCGTGCTAGTGAAGAACGCCGAAGCGCTCGAACGATTGGAGGGGGTCACCACGCTCGTGGTGGATAAGACCGGCACACTCACGGAGGGAAAGCCAAAGCTGATTGATGTTCAGCCCACCGGCGGCCTCGATGCGAAGGAATTTCTGCGGTTTGTGGCTTCGCTGGAACAGGGCAGCGAGCACCCGCTCGCCGCCTCGATTGTCGAGGGCGCAAAAGACCGCGGCGTTGCCATTGAACCAGTGAAAGACTTTCGCTCGGTGACGGCAGGAGGCGTGATCGGCACAGTTGCGGGTCGTTTGGTAATGATCGGTAAGCCGGCCTTTCTGCGTACTGAAAACATCGCCGGTTTGGAGCTACTCGAATCGTCGGCTTTGAAGCTCCAGGAGGAAGGAAAGACGGCGATGTTTGTGGCAATTGAGGGCCAGCCGGCCGGAATCATCGCAGTCGCAGACCCGATCAAATCCACGACCGCCCAGGCCATCGGCGAGCTTCACGCACTCGGTCTCACCATCGTGATGCTTACCGGCGACAATCGCCACACCGCTGCGGCGGTCGCGAAAAAGCTCGGCATCGACGAAGTCGACGCGGAAATGGAACCTGCTGGAAAAGTTGCCTATGTCAAGAGGCTGCGCGCGAAGGGCCAGCATGTCGCGATGGCCGGAGACGGTATCAACGACGCCCCGGCGCTGAGCGAAGCCGACGTTGGGATTGCGATGGGCACCGGCACCGACGTGGCCATGCAAAGTGCTGGGATCACACTTGTGAAAGGCGATCTCCGCGGCATCGCCAAGGCGATTCGTCTAAGCCGCGCGACGATGTGGAACATCCGGCAGAATCTTTTCTTTGCCTTTGTCTACAACGCGTTGGGCATCCCCGTTGCCGCGGGCTTGCTGTATCCATTATTCGGCGTGCTTCTCAGCCCGATTATCGCGGGTGCCGCGATGAGCCTGAGTTCGGTTTCGGTCATTGCCAATGCGTTGCGTCTGCGAAACGTAAGACTGTAAGGAGGCCCTGATTCCGACGCGTTTCATGGAATACTTCAGCCTTCTGGGAAGCACGTCCGACGGTACGGTGGGCGGCCTCGTATCGGCGATGGGAGAATTCGAAATGCGGGCGGATCAGGAAAACGTCGTTACCGCCGCACAAGTTTCCAACACTTGTGAATCCGTTGGTTGCGAAAGTCTTCGGGGATCGTTTGCCGTGTGATGTCGCGGATTGCGTAGTCGCTGAGCGCCGCCTCGTCGAGTTTGAACCTCCGGAAGTTGCTGCTGAAATACACGACGCCGTTGGTCGTTATGTGAGCCGCCAGCCGCCGCAGCAGCTGGGCGTGATCGCGCTGAACGTCCCAGGGGTCTTCGATCCCTTTGGTATTGGAAAAGGTGGGCGGGTCGACAACGACGAGATCCCATTGAGCGCCCGGCGAAAGGCCGGCGACAAATGCTTGGATGCCGCTGCGCACAAGGTGATGCTGCCGCGCGACGAAGCCGTTGAGCTCAAGATTCTTACGCGCCCAATCGATGTACGTGGCCGACTTATCCACCGTCGTAGTCGTTGTCGCACCGCCCGCCGCGGCATACGCCGTAAAGGACGCGGTATAACCGAACAGATTGAGAAATCGTTTTTCCGCAGCCGCGTCGCGAACCATTTGTCGCGTGATTCGATGGTCGAGAAACAACCCTGTATCGACATAATCCGAAAGATTCACCAGGAATTTCAATCCTCCCTCTTGCACGACGAACTCCGCATGCCGCTCGTCGATGCGTTGGTACTGCGCGGTCCCGCGTTGTCGATCGCGATGCTTCACAAAGATTCGCTTGAGGGGCACGTCGAGCACGTCGCTGGCCGTGCGGGTCATCAGGTCAAGCCAATCAGCGTGTTGTGCGGGAGAGCGTTCGTGCGGCCGGGCGAACTCCGCAATATGCAACGCGTCTTCGTAACGGTCGACTACCAGCGGCACCTCGGGCACATCGCGCTCATAGAGGCGGTAACAGGTAATGCCACGGCGGGTCGGCCAGCGGCGTAAATGGCGTGCCCGCTTGCGCAACCGATTGCCAAACTCTTCTGCCTGACGTTTGGACTCCTGCAACAAACCGCCAAATGCGGGACCAATTGCGCGCTCGCGAAGCGGTGACTTCTGTGTCGAGGCCGGCTCAGCACTCGACGGCGCGGGCTGTGCGTGGTCAATAGACGACTCATGCTGCTCATCGCGCGTCGCTGTGCCCGATTCCAACCGCAGCGCGCCGGGTCGGGGCGGCCGCGGTCCATGGAATTGATAGTACGTGCATTCGATCGGCCCATTGTAGAGCTTGCGACGACGATCGGCCTGCTGGCCAACCAGTGCCTCCAGGTCGGGCCGTGCCGAGAGAATGTAGTGCGACCACGTAAGCAATCGTCGCAATACGAGAGGGAACGTTTTGTAAAGCTGTTCTATCTCGGGATCCGTGCCCATTCGTTCCCCGTAAGGCGGGTTCGTAATAATGCAGCCGTATTCGGCTTTGGCGCGCAGCTCGGTGAAGGGCCGTTCTTGCCAGTGGATATCCACGGCGACGCCTGCCTGCTCCGCGTGGTAGCGCGCGAGGCTTAGCGCATCAGGATCGATGTCGTAACCCAGTAGCCGTTCGCTCAGAGGCGGTCGGGCCATGTCGCGTGCTTCTTCGCGTGCGATTTGCCAATGGCGGTCATCGAGCGCGGGCCACGTTTGAGCGACAAATTCGCGATTCAATCCCGGTGCGATGTTGCGGCCAATAAGCGCCGCTTCAATCGGGATCGTCCCCGTGCCGCAGAATGGATCGGCAAGCACTCGGCCCGGCCGCCAGAAACTTAGCTGCACCAGTGCCGCCGCTAGCGTCTCGCGCAACTGCGCTTCACCCACGATCCGCCGGTAGCCTCGCTTGTGCAGTCCCGCACCCGTAGTATCGAGCGTTAACATTGCCACATCGTCGCGAAGACTGACCTCAATCGAACAGCGTGGTCCCGTCTCCGGCAAGTGCTCCACGCGGTGCGCCTCTTGCAGCCGTTTCACGACCGCGCGTTTTACAATCCGCTGACAGGCCGGCACGCTCGAAAGCTGCGACCGATGCGAGCGGCCTTGCACCGGAAACTCGGCATCCTTCGGCACCCATTTTTCCCACGCTAGCGCCGCCGTGCCGTCGAACAGGGCGCCGAAATCGGTTGCCGGAAAACTGCCCATGTGGATCAGCACGCGCTCGCCCGTGCGGAGCCAGAGGTTTGCACGGCAAATCGCCATCGGGTCGCCGCGAAACAAGAGCCGTCCGGGCGTCACGGTGTGTGCCGTGTAACCCAGTGCCGCCAGTTCGCGCTTGACCACGGCCTCAGTTCCAGCGGCCGCCGTCGCGATCAGCTCCAGTGGCGGCGACCTGTCCGTCGCCAGCTCGATAGCCGCTCTTTGCTCTCCCGGCACTGTCTCCACGTGGCTACTTCCAGATGAACTGCTCAATGGAATGCGATGCGCTAGCGCGCATCTGCTTCTCGCTCGAATCCGGCTCCCGCTGGCTACGCTTTACAGAATAGCCAGCGGGTTGCGGCGCTCTTCAAGCGTGCCGCGCGTGACTCCAACGCGATTTGCTGCCCGCAGTCGCTGCCAAATTTGCTTGCCGCCGATTCGGCCGTCGAGAAGTTCTTGATACAGTCCAATTACAGTGTGAGCCTCCTTTTCGGTTTCCGATAAGAGCTCTATGCGAACATCTCGCACGCCGTTGGAAAGAAGCATTGGCACGACTTCGGCTGCACTCTGCGGCACGGCGTTGAAGAGCGTATTGCGACAACCCACGTCGGCTTGCAACACATGTTCCATGCCGACGCGGTCACGCAGCTTTACGGCGTAAACGTCGCACGGCCGGCCGCAATTGGTCTTATTCGTGCCAGGAGAAAGGACTGCGCAGAATACGCAGTGCTCCATGTGAAACATCGGCATGTGTTGATGGATGACGACTTCAATCCAGCCAGTGGGCACCGCGCTGACGAGATCCATCAATTGATCGCGGTTCAAGTCGTAGGAAATTGTGACGCGCTCGGCGCCGCAAGACCGCAGGTAGTCGACCGTCCATTGATTCGCCGCGTTGAGCGAGAAATCGCACACGAACGGTATTCCGCGCTCTGCGCAAAACGCCATCCCCGCCAGGTTGCGCACGAGGAACCCGCTGGCGCCGTGCTTGGACATTGCATGAAAGATTCCCGCTTCGCCGGGCTTTTGAATGCGCGGCGTCGCGAGATAGATATTTGCGCCGTGGTTGCTCGCTGCCTGAGCCGCAAGACGATAGTCCCGAATATCCTGAAAATCAACGAAGAGGCTTTTGATGCCGCTTCCTGCCGCAGCTTCGAGTTGTCCCAGTGTCCGACACAGCACTCGCAAGGTCGGCCGCGAACTATCGGACATAGATTCGTGTTCGCGGATGGCTGGGGCAAAATCGGCTGACTTTACAATTCGGCGAGCGGGTTGCGATGCTGCGGATACCGCAAGTTGATCGACCATCCTGTGCCGCAGCGTGCCAAGCACGCTCAGCGGCACTATCGGTCCGCCAACTATTTCGGCGCGAAGATGGCGCAATTCGTAAACCGTTTTGCCGAGTCGCCCCAATTGTTGCTCGAGAATCTCTTGGCTAAGCGGATGCTTGTTCGCTACCTCCAGCGGCGCATCGGACTCAAGATCGCAAAGCGATCCGTTCGTGGCTCGCCCGATGATTCGTAGCGGCCGGCCAACGGCAGCGTGCACGATGAGATCCAGTCCCACCCGCCGCCCCGGCTTCGCGCCCGTAAAGGACTTTCGCAACTTCGCCGTCAGCCTGGGATCGTCGGTTTTCCAAAGCTGCTGGCCAACCTTCAATCGGGTGAAATCAATCGCACCCTTACCGAACGAAAGCTCGATTTCGCTTGGGCCGCGTGGCGTGACTGCGTAAACGCGACCACCTTGCTCGTCGCCTTCCTCGCGGTTCCCGGCAAAAACGACGCCATCTCCCGGCGCCACAGGTCGCCGCGCGGAAACGATGACACGTTGGCCTCGAATCGCCTTCACTTCTCCTGCGAGCACCCCACGCTTTGCGGAGCTCAGCCC
>DATFGJ010000197.1:0-8643 GCA_035249585.1 Lacipirellulaceae bacterium | reverse complement strand
CAAACGACGTGCCACCTAGCACCGGCGCCAACTTCGCGATCCGCCTAATCCAGCTGCACATGTGCGTGATTTATTTGTTCTCCGCAATGGGGAAGCTGCAAGGAGAGACCTGGTGGACCGGCGACGCCGTATGGTATTCGGTAGCGACATTGGAATACCAGTCGATCGATATGACCTGGCTTTGGCATTACCCTTGGCTTGTGAACCTTTTGACCCACGGGACTGTCGCTTTCGAGTTATTGTACCCGGCGCTAATCTGGCCGCGGCTGACGCGGCCGTGGGTGCTCTTGATGGCGGTGCTGGTGCATGGCGGCATCGCGCTGTTTTTGGGCATGCCCACATTCGGCCTGGTGATGCTGATCGGCAACCTGGCGTTCATCTCGCCGAAGACCGTGCGCAAAATATTCGACCCGATCGCGCGGCGGATCTCGCTGGCGGTAGTCGGCAAGGCGAGCAGGGCGGGCGGCGCGGATTGAGACGCCGGTGCGTTGTCCGGCGAGTAATTCGGACCTATACTTTACGACTGATGAGTAGAACTAGAGTGGGAGAGGGGGAGAAAGGGAGAGTGGGAGATGCTCGCCGGCCAATGGCTGAGTCTCCCACTCTCCCCCTCTCCTTGTCTCCCCCTCTATTCCAAGAAGTCGGTGCAACTAACCTGGTGGGCTGTGCCCACCCTACTTTCGAAGGGAGCAAAACGCGGTGTTCGATTCGATTGCCATTGTCGGCGCTACCGGTGCTGTGGGACGCCTAATTCGCGAAATGCTGGAAGAGCGGGAATTCCCGTTTGAGAAGATCACGTTTCTGGCCTCCGCGCGCTCGGCCGGCAGCACAATCGACTTCGCTGGCCGCTCGCACAAGGTCGAGGAACTGCGGCCCGAGGCGTTCGAGGGCATCGATCTGGCAATCGGCAGCACGCCCGACCCCGTGGCCAAGGAGTTCGTGCCGTGGGCCGTGGAGCGCGACTGCGTCGTCGTCGACGAAAGCGGCTACTGGCGCATGGACCCGAAGGTGCCGCTGGTAATTCCGGAAGTGAATCCAGACGCGTTGCTCGATCACCAGGGCATCATCGCGAGCCCGAATTGCTCGACGACACAGATGGTCGTGGCGCTCAAGCCGCTACACGATGCGGCCCGGGTTCGGCGGGTAGTCGTGAGCACGTACCAGGCAACGAGTGGGGCGGGCGTTGGCGGCCAGCGCGATCTAGAGGCGGGTACGCGGGCAGCTCTCAATGGTGGCACGCATAAGTATGAGACGTTCGCCCACCCGATCGCCTTCAACCTGATTCCGCAAATCGGCTCGCCGAAGCACGCGGGTTATACCTCCGAAGAGATGAAGATGGTTTATGAGACGCGTAAGATTCTGGGCGACGATTCGATTCGCGTCTGCCCGACGTGCGTGCGCGTGCCGGTGAGCAACTGCCACAGCGAGAGCATCCTTGTGGAAACCGATCGGAAGGTCACGGTGGACGAGGCTCGCGAGCTGTTCGCCAATTTCCCGGGCATCAAAGTGATCGACGATTTGCCGAGCGGCAAGTATCCCAAGCCGAGCGACTGCGACGGCGACGACGGCGTATTCATTGGCCGCATCCGTGAAGATCTGTCGTGCGAGAACGGCCTGGCGTTCTGGTGCGTCAGCGACAACCTGCGCAAGGGCGCGGCCACGAACGCGGTGCAGATCGCCGAACTGCTCGTACGGACACAGGCGGCCGTGTCCCGATAATCTTTGCCACAGAGGACACAGAGATCACAGAGGAAGGCGGAAATTGCAAAATTCAAATTGCAAATTGTAAATTGCCGATCTGCGTTTCATGTCGCGCTGTGATTACACTCTGTAAACTCTGTGTTCTCTGTGGCGCTTCCTAATTGAAGCGCTCGATGACGACTCGCTGGCTGAAAGTGACTCTTGCCTACGATGGCGGCGCGTACGCCGGGTGGCAGGTTCAGCCCGATAAGCCGACGGTGCAGGGGACTCTTGAAGCCGCGCTGCGGCAGATCACTCAGGAACCGATTCGCGTCACCGCGGCCGGGCGCACGGATGCGGGCGTGCACGCGCTGGGGCAGGTCGCTGGGTTCGCAACCGCGACACGGCTGAAGAACGCCGAGTTGCAGCGCGCACTGAACGCCGTCCTTCCCTCAGACGTTGCAGTCGTCTCGCTGGAGGATGCGCCAACGGATTTTCACGCCACGCGCGATGCAGTGGCCAAAAGATACCGCTACCAGATTCACAACGGCCGCACGCCTTCGGTGTTCGATCGGCATTATGCGTGGCATTATCCGCAGCCGCTCGATGCGGCGGCGATGCACGCGGCAGGGCAGGCGCTTGTTGGGCGGCACGATTTCTCCAGCTTCGAAACGGCCGGCTCCGAACGGTCCGACTCGATTCGCACGATTCGTGAGCTATCGGTCACGCGCGGCAGCGAAGAATTGGCCGATCGTGTCACCATCGAAGTGGCCGGCGACGGGTTCCTGTACAACATGGTGCGCACGATTGTCGGCACGCTCGTGGAAGTGGGCGTCGGAGCGCGTGATGTGAATTGGCCCGCAGCGGTTCTTGCCGCGTGCGACCGGCGCCAGGCGGGGCAAACGGCGCCGCCGCATGGATTATTTCTTGTCAGCGTGTCGTACGAGAATTCGGATATATAGCCGGGACGTTTTGCCCTGGTAGAGACCGGCCGGACCAAGATGGTCCGGCTATGTAGACGTGCGCCGCGCAGCATCCAGCTTTCGTCAATTCCGGCTGCGGGTTAGACTACCGTTAGACGCGCGCTGTTGAATCCACAGTCCACACTCCGCACCCCATTCCTTCCTTGGCCGCTACGCAACAATTTGTCGGCAGTTACCGCATGTATCACCTGATACGTGCCGGTGCAACATACGAGATTTGGGCCGTGCGGCCCATGTCGGAGACGACGCCGTATGCCATGAAGTGGCTGCCGCCGGGGCCGAAATACTCGCGCGCTACGGTGGCCGAGTTGAAGCATGAATACCAAGTGGGCATCTCGTTCGATCACCCAGGCGTGATCAAGACGATCGACTTCGGCAACACCTCCAACGGCGCGTACATGCTGCTGGAACTGTTCAAGGTGCCGAACCTGAAGCAGCAAATTCTCTCCGGCGGCTACAAGAAACTTCGTCACCGCGCGAAGGAAATTCTCACGAACGCAGCCGCCGGTATTGCCCACATCCACGAAAAGGGCTGGGTCCACCGCGACATCAAGCCCGACAATTTCCTGTTGCGCGACGACAACGTCATCAAGCTGATCGACTTCAACCTGGCCCGCAAGCCGGCTGGCGCCCTAAGCAAGCTGTTTGGATCCAAAGGCGGCGTGCAGGGCACGCGCACGTACATGGCGCCGGAGCAAATCCGCGCCCAAGCGGTCGACGCGCGGGCGGATGTCTATGCCTTTGGATGCATGCTGTACGAGTTTTTCACGGGCAGCCCGCCGTTCACGGCCAGCACGCCCAACGAATTGCTGCAGCGCCACCTGCGCTCGAAACCGCCCGACCTGACGGTGGCGGACAAGAACATCACGCCCGAATTTGCGAAATACGTACAAGCGATGATGGCCAAAGAGCCAAAAGAGCGGCCGGCCAACATGAAAGACGTCATGATGGAGATCAAGACGCAGAAGATCTTTTACAATCCTCCGCAGCCGCCGGCGGCGGTGGAGGTGGCGGCGAAGCCGGTGTCCGAGGAGGAGTGATTACTGCGATGCACACAAAGAGTGGGAGAGGGGGAGAATGGGAGAATGGGAGAAGGGGAGACGAGCAAATTCCGGCTTGCATCTGAATCTCCCACTCTCCCCGTCTCCCATTCTCCCCCTCTGAACATTGAGAACCTTTTCGAATTGATATCGGCCTTGAAGCAGAAGCTCGCCTCACATGGCAACCACCACCTACCGCCTGGCGTTCGAGCAGCCGATCTACCGGCTCGAGGAGCAGATTGCCAAGCTGGAGTCGGCCGAGTCCAAGTCGCCGGAGCAGCATGATCAGATCCGCGCGCTGCGGCGCGAGCTGACGGATACGATTCGGCGCGTCTACGGCCAACTCGATCCGTGGGAGACGGTGCAGGTGGCGCGGCATCCTGACCGGCCGATGCTCACCGATTATCTCAACTTGTTGTTCGACGAGTTCGTCGAGCTGCATGGTGATAAGTTTTACGGCGACGACCGGGCGCTGCGCACCGGCTTCGCCAAGCTGGACCGTTATAAAGTGCTCGTGGCCGGCCATTACAAGGGAAAGACGCTCAAGGAGCGCAACGAATGTTATTTTGGCTGCGCGCATCCCGAAGGCTATCGCAAGGCGATGGCCAAGATGCGGCTGGCGGCAAAATATCGTCTGCCGATCATCTGCTTGATCGACACGCCGGGCGCGTACCCGGGCATCGGCGCCGAAGAGCGCGGCCAGGCGCAGGTCATCGCCGAGAGCATGCTCGAAATGTCGCGCTTGCCGACGCCCATCATTTGCGTGGTGATCGGCGAGGGCGGCTCCGGCGGTGCGCTCGGCATCGGAGTGGGCGACCGCGTGGCTGTGCTGCAGTTCGCCTACTATTCGGTGATCAGCCCGGAAGGCTGCGCCGGCATCCTGTGGAAGAGCCACGACTACGCACAGGATGCTGCGCGGGCACTCAAGCTCACGTCGAAATATTTGCAGGAGCTGGGGTGCGTGGATGACGTGATCGAGGAGCCGCTGGGGGCCGCGCATCGCGATCCTCACCAGATGGCAGCCCGGCTCAAGGTGTATCTCGTGAAAACGCTGCGCGAGCTGGTCGACTTGCCGAGCGACAAGTTGCTGGCCGCCCGCTACGACAAGTTCCGCCGCATGGGGCGCTTTCTGGAAGGTGACGCGGCCGGCCCGCCACCGGCCAATGGCCGGCCCGCATCGTGACATAGATCGCCTCGAAAACCTGTCGCACAGGATCGCTCACGACGAGCGCAGGCCATAGGCCTTGACCCAGATGACCTGGATCTTGCGACGCAGCGAGCAGGGCAGCTACGCAACGAACCTCGAAGCCTGTGCCCAACGTCCGATAATCACTGTTATGTTCGTTTCGGCCTCGGTTTTCCCCGAAGAATACTGCACGCGCTGGACTGCCCTGATCGCCCCTTATGTCGACTGACCACGACGAAGACTGGCACGACGACGAGCCGGACGCGAGCTGTCCCGAGTGCGGCGGGACTGTGTATGGCTTCAGCGACAAGTGCCCGCACTGCGGCTATTGGCTGTCGGCGGCCGATCGGCGGGCCATGTATCGCGGCGAATCGCGGCCGCTATGGCTGCGAGTGACCGCGGCGATTGTGCTGCTGGCGTTTCTTGTTTGCCTGCTGGCCTTCGGCGCGGTGTTGTTTTGAAAACAGCCTGGCCACTAAAAAAACCCCCGGGCGGAGCCGGGGGCTGCCATCCGAATACCGACATGCGCGAATACGTCAGTAATCGCGGCCGCCCGGCGCTTCGGCGGAATACGGGCCGGGAAACGGGTTCGGCTCGCGCGGGACGGCATAGGGATCGCCGCGCGCCGGCGTGGTCGGCGGGGGCGTGTCGCTGGGCCAGCCGAAATTCGACGGCGGCGCCGATTGTTGCGGCGTTGGTTCCGAGTTCGGCCAGGCGATTTGCGGCCACGCGATGCCGGGCTGCGTCGGAAGTGGATTTGGAACCGGCGGCCATCCGGCTGGCTGCGCTTGGCCGTGCTGCTGAAAACCTGGATTGAGTTTCTCTTCGATCTTGTTGAGGTATGGATCTATCACCTGGTGAATCTCGGGCGGAAACACCGAGTGCGACTTGTCCAAGAGCGCAACGATGTACCGGCCCGACTGCGACGCCACGATCGCTTCGCCCTGCGGCTGCGGCAACAGCGTGACGGCGAAGAACGTGATCGCCACGCACAGCAGTACACCCTTGGCCAGACCGAACGTCGCCCCCAGCTGCCGGTCAAACGATTCGAGCCGCACCTGGTCGATGATCCCCGACACCAGGCGGAACAACATCCAGATGACGAACGACACACCGACGTAAATCGCCAGCATGGCGACGAAGCGATTAAGAGGCGCATGATCGCCGAAAACCGGCGCGAGCTGTGCGCTGAACCGCAGCGCGGCGACGTAACTCACCACGAGCGATGCCAGCGACGCGATTTGCCAGGCCATGCCCTTCCAAAACCCGAACATGGTCGCGGCCGCGAGCACCAGCAGCATGAGGACGTCGTAGGTTTGCATCGATCCAAGTGCGGAGTGGGGAAAGTGGAGCGCGGAGAGGAAGTCATTACGATCGGCGGGCAATATAGCGACATGCCAGCAATCGGCGAAGATCACCCGTGGCCGCTAGCATTGTACGCAGTTGCGATGACCTTGGGCCTTGCTTTCGCTTCGCATACAGTTCGCTCGGCCCAATCCGTAATCCAAAATCGCATGTGCTGCTCGGCTCGCGGCACCTACTCGGAGCATCGATGGCCGGCTTCCGCATGCACGTCACGACGAGCGCCCTGTTGGGCTGCGGATACGCCGCCGCAGGCCATGCCGCGTACGATGTGCCGCTCGACACGGCACTGGTAGCGGGTGCGATGTGCGGCCTCGCCGGAATGTTGCCCGACCTGGACAGCGACAACGGCGTGCCGCTGCGCGAGACGATGGCATTCACCGCGGCCATCGTGCCGATGCTGCTGGTGGGACGATTTCAATCGCTGGCGCTTAGTTACGATGCAATGGCGCTTGCCGCAGTGTCGCTTTATTTGTTCGTGCGGTTCGGCGTGACGAATGTCATCCGCAAATATACGGTCCACCGGGGCATGTTCCACAGCATCCCGGCAGGCCTCGTGTTCGCCGGCCTGGCGTTTATCGTCAGCGGCGCGGCCCCGCTCGAGATCCGCTGCTACAAAGCAGGCGGCGTGCTGCTGGGGTTCATGTCGCATTTGTTGCTGGACGAGATTTACGCGGTGGAATGGAAAAGCGGCCGCTGGCGGTTCAAGAAATCGTTCGGCTCGGCGCTGAAGTTCTGGGGCGACGATGCATGGTCGAATTTTTCCACGTACGCCAAAGTCGCGATCGTGGCGATGATCATTCTCGGCGAACCGACGGTGATGGAGCGGCTCGAATCGCGCCATCCGCGCTTCGCGGAGCAGTACCAGGAGTTTCAGGACCGCGTGCGCGCGATCGATCCCCTGCCCGCGGCGCAGGGCATGTTCGATGCCGCGCAGACGGCGATTGTTAAGCCGGGAAATTGGCCACCAGCCGTGGGAAACTCGCTGCCCGGCACGCTGCCGCAAAGCGCCGCGCCTTCACCTCACGAGCAATACGACACAGCGCGCTGGCCGACGACTGGAGCGCAGTGACCGGCAAGCAGCTTTGGGTCGGCTGTCTTCAACAGCCGTTGTCACCATCGCGGATAGCAGCCCAGTGCAATGCGCCGATCAAAACGCGCACTCGACTCCCGACCCCTTGAGTGTTACGACGGTGATGGGGTCGGGCGTCGAAAGCGTGAGATGAATCGACGTGCGTCTTACTGAGTTCCCGTAATATTATCGCCCACGTGCTGAAGACTCCCGACGCCTTCAGCGCTCCGCCGTGTCGATCCAGAGCGTGACGGGCCCGTCGTTCACCAGCGACACGAGCTGTGAAGCGCGAAAGCGGCCGGTGGCGACTTGGATGCCGGCCGCGCGTACCCGCGCGACGAACGCTTCATACAGCCGCTCGGCCAGCTCCGGCGGCGCGGCCTCAGTAAAGCTCGGCCGGCGGCCGCGGCGGCAGTCGCCATAGAGCGTAAACTGGCTCACCACGAGCATCGCCCCACCGACTTCGGCGAGCGAGCGATTCATTTTGCCATCTTCGTCTTCGAAAACGCGCAGGCCGACAATCTTGTCGGCCAGCCAGGCCACTTCCCCCTCCGCATCGCCGTGGGCAACTCCAAGCAGCACGACGAGGCCTTTTCCGATTCGGCCGACGATGGCGTCATCAATGGTGACTTGTGACTCGGTGACTCGTTGAATACAGGCGCGCATGGGAGGGATACTGGATGCTAGATGCTCGATACTGGATACTGCAAGCAGTTTCAAAACCGCCTCGGAGAGGGGGACCATCCCGGAGCGGATGGTGCCCGGCACATTTTGCTCCGCGGACTACGCAAAATGAGCCAGTCCCCGGCGGTTTTGAAACTGTTCCTAGATACCAGTTTTCGACCAATCAACTAGCATCTTGCATCCAGCATCCAGCATCCAGCCCACACCGATGCCGAATATCACCCTGTTGGCATACTATTGTGCGCTGATTCTGATGGCGTCGATCATCGGCGGGATGATTCCGGTATGGTTTCGTCTGACGCACCGCGGAATGCAGTTTGCCGTGAGCTTCGTGGCCGGCGTGATGCTGGGCGTAGCTGTACTGCACATGCTGCCGCATGCGATTACTGAAGTTGTGGGACTTATCGTCACGGACTCTGCCCTTCCCGGCGAAGTGGTTCGCGGCGATGCGGCGATGATGCGGGCCATCGGCCGGTCGATGATCGCGGTGTTGGCCGGCGTCTTAGCTATGTTCTTCATCGAACGTTTCTTTTCGTATCACCACCATGACGCGCCGGAAGTGAGCGCAAGCTCGCACGCTTCGAATCACAAGCACCATTCGCACGGTGGCGAGCATTCGCACGACCTTTCCTGGAG
>DATFGJ010000196.1:0-3541 GCA_035249585.1 Lacipirellulaceae bacterium | reverse complement strand
AGGATGTTCAAGTCCATCTTGTAAGCAAGATCGGCGCGCTTGCGAAGCTGCACCACGACGATCGCCGTTCCCGCGGCCAAGGCAAGCGCCATCCATCCATAGCCTTTCGCTACTTCGCCCACGCCAATCAGAAGCCGAGTGATGAACGGCAGCGCGACATGTGCTTTCTCGTACGTTTCCTCAAACACGGGAATGACGTACGTCAACAAGAACGTAATCACCGCGCTGCCCATCACGACCAGCAGCACGGGATAGGCCATTTTCTTGATGATTTCCGAGCGCAGCCGATTCGATTCTTCGCGGTGGCGGGCAATCGTGGTGAGCGTTTCGCCCAGCGTGCCGGCGTGCTCCCCCACTTTGATCTGGTTGACCATCACCGTGTCGAACGTGGCGTCGAAGTGGGCCAGCGCCGCGCTGAAAGTCTCGCCGTTCTCCAGGTGGCGGCGGATCGACAGAAGCATCTCACGATGCTTTTCCAGCGCCTTTTCGTCAGCCAGCGTGCCCAGCGCCTTGGGGAGCGAAACGCCGCTTTCGGTAAGCGTCGACAGGTTTCGCAGAATAAAGACCAGATCGCGGTCTTTGAGCTTCTGCTTCTTGGCGGCTCGAGGCCCTGACAGCTTTGCCAACAGGCCGACTTTTGCGGTCGATCCGCGCGACGCACTGGATGATGTAGACGCGGCTGTAGTCGCCCCGGCCGCGGCCAATGATTTTTTACGTACGCGACGCATGGAATTGCTTGGTTACGATGACAGCTCCCGGCTTTGCCGGGGGTTTTGGTTCCATTTGGACCGCGAATCCAACCCCCGGCGGAGCCGGGGGCTGTTGACATTTGCAATCACGATCAGCGGACCCAACAACGCGCCCGCCCCACTAACTCGACAACTTGTAGAACACTTCCTCCAACGTCGTCCGCCCGGCGAGCACCTGCTCCATCCCGGCCGCGGCCAGCTCGACCATTCCATCGGCCATTGCGATTTGACGCAGCTTCGTCACGGGCAGCCCGCTCTCGATGCCCTCGGCCAGCGCGGGCGTGACGACCATGATTTCGTAAATGGGAATTCGGCCGGAATACCCGGTGCCTATGCATTTCTTACAGCCACGGCCGCGGTAATACACGGCGTCGACGGGGGGCTTGCGATCTTTGCACAGTGTCTTAAGGAGGGCTTCGTTAGGCTCAATCGGCTCCTTGCATTCGCTGCAAATCTGCCGCAGCAGCCGCTGGGCGATCGAGCCCAACAGTGCCCCGCCAATCTTGAAATGATCGACGCCCAGGTCGTCGAGCCGCGCGATCGCGCCGATGGCATCGTTGGCGTGCAGCGTGCTGATCAGCAGGTGCCCGGTGAGCGCCGCCTGCACGCCGGTCGACGCCGTTTCATGGTCGCGAATTTCGCCCACCATGATCACGTCCGGGTCTTGCCGCATGATGTATTTAAGCGCGTTGGCAAAACCCAGGCCGTGCTCATTGTCCGATGCGACCTGGTTGATACCGGCCAGCCGATATTCCACTGGGTCTTCCACCGTGACAATATTCCGACTCACCGAGTTGAGCTTCGACAGGATGGCATACATCGTCGTCGTCTTTCCGGAGCCGGTGGGGCCGGTGACGACGATCATTCCGTGCGGTTTGTCGATCAGCGATTGAATCGTCTTGAGGTCGCGCTCGCACAGGCCGAGGCTGTCCATCTCGAACGACTTGCTCCCTTCGTCGAGCAACCGCATGACGACCTTTTCGCCGCCCACAGTCGGGATAGTGCTGACACGGAAATTCACTTTCGAGCCCGCTTCGTGCACGCTGAGATGCCCGTCTTGCGGGCGGCGGCTTTCGGTCGTGTCCATGTCGGCCATGACCTTGATGCGGGCCACGACCGCCTCTTCGATGTGATTGGGAATCGTCATCACCGGCTGAAGCTCGCCGTCGACTCGGTAGCGCACGCGCATCTCGGGTACGTGCGGCTCGAGGTGGATATCGCTCGTGTTGGCGTTGATCGCGCCCATGAGAATCGCCTTCACCAGCCGCACCACGGGCGCTTGTTCCTGATCTTCTTGCACATCGGCGACTATTTCTTCGTCGACGACGTCTTCGGCCGCTTCGAGATCGGCCATTTTCATGTCAACGATCGTCTGGCGTGCGACGATGCGCTCATCGAAGCCGCGGTCGAGCGCGGCCTGGACCGGGCTTTCGAGGGCCACCACGGGGTCAACGCGGTAGCCGGTAATCAGTTCCGCTTCGGAGATCGCTTCGATGTCGTCCGGAGCGGCCATGGCCAGCTGCATCGTGCTGCCCGATACAGCAACCGGCACGCAGGAGCGCTGCCGGGCCAGCTTTTCGGGTAAAAGCCGCACGATTTGCGGGTTTACGGTTTGCGGAACCAGCTCGATGAAAGGCACGCCAAATTGCTCGGCCAGCGCTTCGCCGAGCTGATCCATCGTGATCAGGCCGCGGCGCACGAGAATACGGCCCAGCATGCCGCGCTCCGAGCCTTGGGCCGCGAGCGCCGCCTCAAGCTGCCCCTCCGTGACATAGCCGCGCCGGATCAAAATGTCGCCAAGTCGTGCCATGTTTGTTTCAGTCGTGATTCAATCAGTGAATCAAATACTGCGCCGCACTCCGGCGAGCCGCTTTAGGCGCGCCGGGCCTTACGGTCCGAAACTCACTCTTCGCTCACCGCCACCGCATGCACCAACCGCTCTACCTTTGACTCCAGCACCATCGGGTCATACGGAATTACTAGGTACTCGTCCGCCCCGGCGTTGTACGCCCGCTGCACGTCGTCCAAGTCGGCTTTCGCCGAAAGGAACATGATTGGAATCTCGTTGGTGCGCGTGTCGTTGCTGAGCCGATTGATGAATTCAACTCCATCCATCCCAGGCAAAACCTGGTCGACGATAATCAGCGATGGCAGCTTATCGCGGAGCCATTCCAGAGCGCGCTCGGCCGATTGCTGCATCACCACTTCGTAACCCAGCAGCTCCAGCCGAAAAGCCGTGATTTCCAGCAGCGTCGGATCTTCTTCAATCAGCAGAATCTGGGGCGTTCGCTCTGTCATGGCCTGACAACCTCTGGGTGCAGCACCGGCGCGCAGCGTAAGTACCTAGCTATAGGTAGCTTGTCGCTTCGGCCAATAAAGGCGTAACAGTCAATAATGGCGCCGAACGTCTGAGTGCCATCGAACAAGACCTTGCGCTTATCCGCGCAACCGGCAAATCGATTATTTTCGTTACCCCCCGTTTAACAGCCCTTCGCCGCAATTTGTGACCTATCCTTAGAAAGACCGTGTATTTGCGCAAGAGAAGCAGCCCGAGCGCAGGCACGCGTTCTTTCGTCGCGGCACACCCGCTTCCATGCCGAGCTATCCCACATACCGATTCCGCCGCGCGTTTTCGCTCATGGAGCTTCTCGCCGTGGTCACCATCCTCGGCGTGATTGCGGCCGTCATCGTGCCGCGCGTGATCGGCGGCACCGACAAGGCCAAAGAGAAAACGTGCTACCACAATTGCGCGGAGATCAATATTGCCGTCGAACGGTACTATCTTCACACGG
>DATFGJ010000195.1:0-10353 GCA_035249585.1 Lacipirellulaceae bacterium | reverse complement strand
TGCGCGGCGACGGCCGGCGGGCCGCGCACTTTTTGGCCGAAGCCGGGTACTCGGCTTATTACTACGAGAATTGGGACGCTCTCACCGAGTCAATCTGGCTGGGCTGGATCAACCACATGGCCAGTGGCGGCGCGGGGGTGTACGCGCCGCTGGAGCCGGTTGCCGAATGGACGCAGCTCAATCGCATGCAGCACGTCGCCACCAAGCTGCGGCTAGCCCAGGCCGAGAGTTTGTTGTGGATGGGCCAAGTCGAGCCGGCCGCTGCCGCGGTCGACGCGGCGGCGCGACGCATGGGCGAGATGCGCGGCGGGCTGACGAACATTCACCTGCTTTATCTGCAGGCCAACGTCAATCTGATGCGCCGCCAGTTTACGCCGGCGGGCGAATTGCTCAATCAAGCGGTCGCGGCGCAAGCCTCCGCCTCGCTGCGCAACTTCCAAATCGGCCGCACGAACGAAATGTTCGACGCGTCGGCCATCTCCCCGCGCATCGCGGCCGACTTGTACGCATCGCTGCTGGCCGACCCACGTCCGGCCGATTGGGCCTATCAGCCGCTCGACACGATGGCCGTGCTGAAGACGGCGCACGATCCGGCCTTCGACCGCTGGTTCCTCGCTGCTGTCGACCGCAAGGAATTTCCGCTGGCGCTCGAAGTCGCCGAACGCACCAAGCGGCGGCGGTTCCTGGCATCGCTGCCGTTGGGCGGCCGGCTGCTTGCGCTGCGCACCATCCTGGAAGCGCCCGATACTTCGCTTTCTCGAAATGCGCTGTTGGAGCGGCAGCAGTTTCTTGTGAGCTTTCCGGCCTACCGCGAGCTTATGGAAGCGGGCGCCGCCATGCAAGAGGCGCTGCGAACCGGATCGGTCGTGCCTCAATCGCCGGAAGAAATCAAGCTGCTGTCGGCCCAGTACGACGCGTGGGCCGCCAATACTCGGGAGCGGCAGGAATTCCTCATGCAACTGGCTCCGCGACGGCTGCCCTCCTCGCTCGAATTCCCGCCGCTGCGCACCGTCGCCGAACTGCAGCAGTCGCTCGCCAAAGGAGAGGCGCTCGTGGAATTTCATGCGGTGGGCGGTGAGCTGCACGGCTTTCTTGTGACGCGAACCGGCGTGCATTCCTGGCAAATCGACGACTTGCGGCGGCTGCGATCGGGGATTTCCGAGTTTTTGCGCGCTCAGGGAAACTACAGCGCTACACGCACGTTTAGCGCCGAGGAGCTGTCGAGCGAGCGCTGGCAAAAGACCGCCACCGACGCGTACAAGGCCATTTTCGGCGATTCGCGTTTAGATCTCGCCAGAACAACGAGCCTGGTGATTGTGCCCGATGATGTGCTGTGGTATTTGCCGTTCGATGCGTTGATCGCGGCCGACCTCGATCCGCAGACGCCTCTGGCCGATCATGTTCCGGTGCGCTATGGGCCGACCGGCGCCCTGTCGCTGCGGCGCCCGGAGGCGCTGCGCCGCGCGCAGCATACCGGCGTCGTCGCCAATCACGTGGATTTTGGCAAAGACGATGCGGAAACAAAGGAAATGGTCGAGCAGCTTTATAATCTACTGCCCGGCGCAGTGCGCCTGCCGGATCCGTTGCCTGAGCCGCCACACCTCGTGGCCGCGCTGCTCGATGGGCTCGTGGTGTTGGATGATGTTGATTCACAACGGATGACCGGCAACAGTCCGTTGCCGTTGCCCCGTTACCGTGGCGCATCCGACGATGCGAACGCATGGGCCGCATTGCCGTACGGCGGCCCGGAACGCATTGTGATCACCGGCCTGGCCACCGCCGCGGAGGAAGGATTGAAGGGCTCGCGCCGAGGTGCGGCTCGCGATGTGCGGCCCGGCGGCGAAATCTTTCAGACGCTTTGCCGCATGATGGCCGGCGGCGCGAGGACCATTTTGCTCACGCGCTGGCGTACCGGTGGGCGAACGAACCTCGAGCTCGTGCGCGAGTTCACCCAGGAGCTGTCGCAAGCGCCGGCCGCCGAAGCATGGGGCCGGGCCCGGTTGCTCGCGCGCGAAGCGCCGCTCGATGCCGAGAATGAACCGCGCTTGCGCGGGCTGGAACAGGAAGGCGAATTGGCCACCGCCAATCACCCCTTCTTCTGGGCCGGGTACTTGCTCGTGGACACCGGTCCGCCTGCGCTCGCGGGGGAAGAGGACGCCGAAGCTGCACCGGCAAGCGACGCACCGACCGCGACGAAAGCTGTGCCGCTGCCGCCGCCCGTAGAGCCCGAAGGCGAAGTGGCTGCGAACGATGCCGGCGACGAGCAGCCGGCCGAGAGCTCAACGTCACAAACGCCAAATTGAAATCCGTCGCGCGAGACGACCCCGACAATTGTGGCGACAAGCACGAGCGCCAAACTAACCGGTTCCGGCACGGCAGTCGCGCTCCCCTGCCCAACTTCATCGGCGGCGGAGCGGGCCGAAGTTCGCGCGAGCCCGCCCCGCGAGAGCGTGCCACCGATACGACGCTCACCGCGCGAGCAGACGACCCCATTCTACCGTTGCCGCCACGAGTGGCAGATTATTGCAGCTCAATCGGCCGCCCGCTATTTTGTCGCTTTACCTGGAAGGCGCCACAGCACTGCTAGCGCCAAATCGCGAATCGACGTCATCTCGCGCGGAAGTCGATCGAAAAGCTTGAAAAAGAGATCGTCCTGGGAGGCGATCTCCTGCAGCCACTCCTCGCGGCTCACGCTCATCACCTCATCGAACTGTTCTTTGCTATACTTCAAGCCGCGCCAGTCGAGGTCTTCATAGCGCGGCCTCCACCCCGTCGGCCCTTCGGCGGCGGCCGCTTTGTTTCGGACGCGCCCGACGATCCAGGCCAGGACGCGCATGTTCTCGCCGAAGCCCGGCCATATGAACTTGCCGTCCGAACCGCGACGGAACCAGTTCACATTAAATATGAGCGGCTTCTGCGTAATGCGCGATCCAAAGCTCAACCAGTGGCTGATGTAGTCGCCCACATGATATCCGGCGAACGGCAGCATGGCGAACGGATCGCGCCGCACTTCGCCCAGCTTGCCGAACGCAGCGGCCGTCATCTCCGAACCCATCGTGGCAGCCGCGTACACGCCGAACTGCCAACTGAACGTCTGCGTCACAAGCGGCTTCACATTGCTACGCCGGCCGCCGAAGATGAATGCCGAAATCGGCACGCCCGTCGGGTCATTGTACGCCGGGTCGGCCGACGGGCACTGCGAAATGGGCGCGGTGAAGCGGCTGTTGGGATGGGCCGCTTTCTTTTCGCCGCCCGGCGTCCAGTCGTTGCCTTGCCAGTCAATAGCGTGCGCGGGCGGATCCTCCGTCATGCCTTCCCACCACACGTCGCCATCATCCGTGAGTGCGACGTTCGTGAAGATGGTGTTCTTCGTGATCGTCGCCATCGCGTTCGGGTTCGTCTTTGCGTTTGTGCCGGGTGCGACGCCGAAGAGGCCGGCCTCGGGATTGATCGCGTACAGCCGGCCGTCGTCGCCCGGCTTGATCCAGGCGATATCGTCGCCCACCGTGGTGACCTCCCAGCCTTCGTCGCGAAATGCTTTTGGGGGCACAAGCATGGCGAAATTCGTCTTCCCGCAGGCGCTGGGGAATGCGGCGGCGACATACGTCCTCTCGCCGTCGGGGCTTTTCACGCCGCAGATGAGCATGTGCTCGGCAAGCCAGCCTTCGTCGCGGGCCATTACCGATGCGATGCGCAGCGCCAGGCACTTCTTCCCCAAAAGCGCGTTGCCGCCGTAACCGGAGCCGTAGCTCCAGATCATTCGCTCCTCGGGAAAGTGGACGATGTACTTATCCTTCGGATCGGGACTGCATGGCCAAGGCACATCCTTTTCACCGGGACCCAGCGGCATGCCGACCGAATGCAAACAGGGAACGAACTCGCCGTTGGTGCCCAGCACTTTGAGCACAGCCTCGCCCATGCGGGTCATTATCCGCATATTCACGACCACGTACGGCGAATCGCTGAGCTGCACGCCAATGTGGGCGATGTCCGAGCCGATCGGGCCCATGCTGAACGGGATCACGTACATCGTGCGGCCGCGCATCGAGCCGTCGAACTTGGCCGTGAGCGTGGCCTTCATCTTCTCTGGGGCCATCCAGTTGTTCGTCGGCCCGGCGTCCTCTTGCTTCACCGAGCAGATGTACGTGCGGTCCTCGACGCGGGCCACGTCGCTCGGATGACTGCGAGCTAAAAACGAATTGGGCCGCAGTTCCGGGTTGAGCCGAATGAACGTGCCCGCCTCGACCATTTCATCGCACAGCCGGTCGTATTCCTCCTGGGATCCGGTGCACCAGTAGACCTGGTCCGGCTTGCAGAGGTCGGCCGTTTCCTTGACCCAGTTGACCAGTCCCTTGTGTTTAACTGAGGTCGGAGCGTCGATCGTGATAGTGGACACGGCAGATTCTCCCGGCTTACGTATGTCTGAAGGCACCTGTGGCGCGTGTCGCCAACATGAATTCTGACACGCGCGGGCCGCGCGTCCAAGGGGGTGCAATGAGGCGACACCGACAGCACCAATCTTGCGACGGTGCCGCTTATGGTTCGCAAACTGAATGCGAGAGCTAGCGGACGATGTCCGCATCCAGGCTCGACGTTCTCGCGCCCGGACTGCGAATGAGCTGCGCGAGTTGCTTGCCGAGTCGCTCGCCGCGACAATGCACGGCCGCCACTTTGCCATCTTTGCCCACAAGGATGAAGGCGGGAATGCCGCGGATGCCGAACTTCGCCGCCATCGACTTCTTGTTCTTGGGATGATTGTCGGCAACCACCGTCCAGGGGGGTTTCTCGTCGCCTACGAACGTTTCGAGTGCATCCAGATCTTCATCGACGCTGACGGCGATCACGTCGAAGCCTTTGCTGTGATATGTGTCCCAATTCTTCAAGATGTTAGGAATCTCGGCCCGGCACGGCCCACACCACGTAGCCCAAAAGTCCACCAAAACTACTTTGCCTTTGTACTGTGACAACTCAGTTTGCGCGCCGTCGACTGTGTAACCTTGCAGGTCGATCGGCTTACCCATCAGTGCCAACAGCGGGTCAACGTTCTCCGCCGCGGCTGCCGCTTCGAAATTGATCGACTTCTCGCCATCCGGATACATTGCACTAATCGCGAACACCTGCCACTCGTCGTCCTCGAAGCGCAGGTGCAGCTTGGTCTTGTGAACGGCCCCGCCCGCGCGAACCAGCACGGGAATTTCCGCCACCTGGCCGTCGACGGCGACGCTGCCCACCTTGATGGCGTTCTTGCCGGTTTGCGGCTGTGGCAGCCCGGCCAGCGGCGATTGCCCGCCGGTGATCAAAGCCTCCGCCTTCTTCGTGAGCGCCACTCGGGCCAGCTCGCGCTCCTTATTGCGAAGGTCGGCGTAAAAATCCTCGGCAATCTTGGCGATCATCTCGTCGGCCGCTGCCGCCTTCGTATCAGAATTGTCCGGGCGATCTTCAATATACTTGCGGTCTTCCGCGCTCAATCGCTCAAGGTCAACGGCGATCTCTTTTCCGTCGGCCCGGCGGAGCACGGCTTTCCCATCTTCTACGTTCACGAGTTCCGCGGTGACGCTGAACTTTCCCGTCTTGTCGCTCCATTTTCGCTCCTCGGCCGACGCGACAACCGTCAGCGTGAACACCATCGCCACGAGCGCAGAGCATCTCCAAGACATCGCACGGTTCATGGCCCGCACCTCCGTTGAGAGTTTCCACCCGCCAGGGAAAAGACAGGTCGATTATATGGCGGCGCCGCGGACGATTGCAATCACATTCGCTCCACGACTTCAATTCCGAGCAGGTTGAGCCCCCGCTGAATCGTGCGGGCCGTTAGGTCGCAAAGCCGTAGCCGGCTCATGCGCAGCTCGTCTGTTTCGGCCCGCAGCACCGGACAGTTCTCGAAGAAGTCGCTGTAGCGCGTGGCCAGCTCGAAGAGATAGGCTGTGAGATGATTGGGTCGGTAGTCGGCGACCACTCGGTCGAGGGCTTCGGAGAATTGCAACAGTGCAGCAGCGAGCGCGCGCTCCTGGGGAGTCGAGAGTAGGATCGCGCTGGCGGAGCCAGTGGCACCCGCAGCACTGCCAGACAAGCCAGCAGTGGCACCGGAGCGGATTGCGGATTGGTCGACGCCGGCCTTGGCAAAAATGCTTTTCACTCGCGCATAGCTGTATTGCATGTATGTTGCCGTGTTGCCCGTCATCGCCAGCATCTTGTCGTAGCTGAAGACGTAGTCGCTCGTGCGGTTGTGCGCTAGGTCGGCGTATTTGATGGCACCGATGCCGATCCGCTCGGCAACCTGGTGTCGCTCGTCGTCGGACAATAGCCGTTCGGGCCGCGCGTCGTCGTTTTGAGACACGATCGCGTACGCCCGTTCGACCGCTTCGTCGAGCAGCCCGGCGAGGCCGACGGACGTGCCGCTGCGGGTTTTGAACGGCCGGCCGTCGTCGCCCAACACCGTGCCGAACGCCAGGTGCTGTAACTCGACCCCGCGGTAGCCCCACAGGCGCGCAGCCGCGAACAGCTGCTCGAAATGCAGCGACTGACGATGGTCGACGACGTACAAAATAGTGTCCGGCCGCCACTCGCTCATGCGGTACTGGATCGTGGCCAGGTCGCTCGTTGAATACAGGAATGCGCCGTCCTGCTTCTGCACGATCATCGGCACATCGTAACCTTCAAGGAACACGCAGATTGCGCCGTCGCTTTCGCGCGCCAGGCCCTTGTCGGCCAGTTCCTTCACCACACCGCGCAGTCGATCCTGGTAAAAACTCTCGCCAAGCGTGCGGTCAAACGTCACGCCCAGCCGCTTATAAATCACTTCGATCTCGGCCAGGCAGGCCGGCAGGAATTGGCGCCACAGCTCGACGTTCGTCGGATCGCCGCCGTGCAGGCGGGCCGTCTCCAGGAGCACTTGCTGGCCGATGTCGCGGTGAGCGGCCGCCAGTTTGCTCAACGCCGGATCGCCGTCGACGGCGCCGACCTTACTTTGCATTCCGGCAAGCTCAGTGTGCAGCTCGTTCAACTGCGCCTCGGCCTGCCGCAGGCGTTTCGCATCTTTCTTCGCGTCTTTCGCATCGGCCGCCGGCGAGTTCGTACGCAGCGCGACGAGTTGCCGCTCCGCTTCGGCCAGCTTCTTCTCGAGCGCCGGAATCTTCTCCCTGCGAATCTCATAATATTCCACCAATGAATTCACAAGCTTATAGAGACGCGTCAGCTCGGCCACGGGCGATTGTTGGTACGCGGCATCGTCGGCGAAATGCTTGTAGCCGTAGATTATCATCCCGAACTGCGTGCCCCAATCGCCAAGATGGTTGTCGCTGATCGTGCGATGGCCGAGAAACTTCAGCGTGCGATAAAGCGCATCGCCGATCACCGTAGAGCGGATGTGGCCCACATGCATCGGCTTGGCAACGTTCGGTGACGAATAGTCGATGACGATCGTGCGGGGTTTTTCCGCCGGTGCGATGCCGAGCCGCTCGATGTCGGCGCTCGCCACCACGAGCTGCTCTACGATCCAGCTATCTTTGACGCGCAGATTGATGAAGCCCGGCCCGGCGATCTCAGGCGGCTCGCAAATTCCCGCCACATCCAGCAGCTCGATGAGCTGCCCCGCAATTTCTCTCGGCGGCTTCCCCAACCGCTTACCCAACGGCATCGCGCAATTCGCCTGGTAATCGCCGAACTTCGTATCCTGGCTGGGCAGCACCATCTCAGCCAGTGCGGGCACGGCCGCATGATCCACGCCCAACTTCGCGAGCGCGGCAGCAAATCGTTCGCGCAGTAGTGCCAGCGTGTTCATGGAATAGACGCCGTCGAATCAGGAAGGGAACGCCTAATGGTAGTAAAGACAAGGAGACAAGGAGAGGGGGAGACAAGGAGATTCAGATCGAACCCTGGATCTCCTTGTCTCCCGGTCTCCTTGTCTACTCTTACTGCCACGGCAGCGGAACGCGCTGCGCATGCGCCCACAAATCCTCCAGCGCGTAATACGCTCGCGTATCGGCGTCGAACAAGTGAATGACCACTGAGCCGTAATCCAAGAGAATCCAGCGGCTCTCGTTGTAGCCCTCGATGCCCAGGCGCTGGTCGCCAAGCTCGCCCTCCAGCTCGCGATCGATTTCCTCACTGATGGCGTGCAGTTGGCGGCGGCTGTTGCCCGTGACCAGTACGAAATAGTCGAATTCCGTTGTCATGCCGCGCATGTCGAGCACGACGATATCCTGGCCGCGGTTATCATCGGCCGACCGCGCAGCAGCCAGCGCAAGCTGCAGACTGCGCTCCTGACGGGTTTCAAGACTTGGTGTAGCGTCCGCGATGTTTGGCATGACTCGTTTGGGTTATAAAGTAATCCTGCAAATGGCGGTCCAATTCTATCGATTCGAGGAAGCGGGGGCGAGTCTCCGCAGGGAGCGAAACCGGCACGTCCTGGCCCCGGCGAACCGGTATACTCCCACTTTCCTCAGCAACTTTCCACAAATATGCAGCACATGGAAACGACCCGCTCCAACTGGCTTGAACCGGGACAGCGCGCCCCGGCCTTTACCCTGACCGCCGACAACGGGTCGAAGGTTCGCCTGTCCGACCTGAAAGGCCGCCCGGTCGTGTTGTATTTCTACCCGCGCGACGACACGCCGGGCTGCACGCGCGAGGCATGTGCATTCCGCGACCGAAAAGCCGAGCTGCAAAAACACGGAGCGGCCGTACTTGGCGTCAGCACCGATAACTTGGAGAGCCACCGCCGCTTCCGCGACAAATTCGAGTTGAACTTTCCCCTCCTCGTGGACGCCGACCACAAGGTAGCAGAGCGGTACGGAGCCTGGCGCGAGAAAAACATGTACGGCAAGAAATCGATGGGCATCCAGCGGAGTACGATTCTGATCGACTCCCGCGGCAAGGTGGCCAAGGTATGGAAGCAGGTGAAAGTCGACGGTCATGATGACGAGGTGCTCACCGCGCTCGCGGAATTGAAATGAGCCGGAAGGACGTAAAGAAGTGCTCCGAAGACGTGGAGACAACGAGACAGGGAGACAAGGAGATTGGGTAATACCGCTGAGCCTCGTTGTCTCCCGTTGTCTCCTCGTCTTCCGCCAACATTGCTCTAGCTTCGATAGCGTCGCTTGTGTATAACTGACGCCGAAAATCCGCGTCAGGGATGTGCCCGCGCCGCTTGCGGCGTTTTCTCCTCCTGAGCCGAGCGAATCGATTCGCTCCACAACGTGGAGGCATTGCGATGGATTGCGATCAAGTGTTCATGATCCTCACTCGAGGACCATTTCCCACCGGCGCCGCTTGCGACGAAGACGTCGAGGCTCATCTGGAAACGTGCGGCGATTGTTGGCGACTGGCCGAAGCGCTGCGCCCCGCCCTTGAAGTGTTTCAAGAAGCGGTGCCGCCGGCGGAAAGCCGCGACTTGCCCGGTTACTGGGGCGATGCGCGTCCCGCGTCTGCCGTCATGTCCGACCTGGCCAACGGCGCCGGCCGAACGCTTGTGGCTCGCGGCGTTCGCCGCCGAGCGCCGGCCCGCGAACTTTTAATGTACGGCCCACAGACCGGCGTTTCCTCGGAAGTGTTTCGAGCGATCGCCGTAGCGGCCACGCTGACCGCTGCCGCGGTTTCGTTCGTGCTGCTGCTTCGCGGGTGAAGTCGCGTCTGCCAACGATCTCTTCGCGCGGGTGCCTGCGGCAACGCAAGGGTGCCTGGGGCAACGCCCAGCGCGCCTCAATCGCCGGGGCGTTGCCCCAGCCATCCACGCCAATGACCTTTCCGGCTTGGGTGAATTCTGCCGACAAGTCCGGCTTGCAAATCACATGCTTTCCACGCGCCGCGACTTGCTCTTGGCCTCAGGTGAGCTAAAGTTGCGTGAGCAGTTTCGTCACAGCGCCTTAGCTGCGCACGGCCGCTGCAGCCAACTTATCCATCGCAGGATGCGCGTAGTGCGATAATCATCCGTTCTCTGTAGCCTCCTCGCAACGACCCGCATTTCCCGGCAGTCATGCCCGTAGCCGTTTGACTTCGGCTATCGTTCTGCCGGCCTATGCGCCCCGAAGCGCGAAAGCAAAATCAAGTGACCGAAGTCCTAACCAGCGCCCGTTTTGATCGAGCAGCCCTTGCCCGGGAAATTCAAGCCTTGGTGGCCCGGCTTCATCCCACCGTGACGCTCGAGCGCCGCCGAAGCGATCGTTTCTCGGTGCCCGTCATGTTTCGCCTCACGCCGCTGGCAGACGACGGCCGTCCGATAGCCAGCGAATCCATCACGGTCATTGGTAAGAATATTTCGCGCTCCGGCCTGAGCTTCTACCACGCCGTGCCGGTGCCGTACCGCCGTGCACGAATCTCGGTGGAAAACATCGATATCGCGTTCGCCGTCGAGAT
>DATFGJ010000194.1:0-4026 GCA_035249585.1 Lacipirellulaceae bacterium | reverse complement strand
GCTCAGCTGGTTGGTGCCGCTGCTCTCTTATAACTACTCCCATCCACCGACGGTTCGCGGCGCATTCAGGACGTTCATCATGCAGCGCTTCGGCGATGTGGCGTTTCTCGCCGCCGTCGCCCTGGCTTACAGTGTCTTCGGCACGCTGGATTTTGGCGAGCTCTTCGCCCGCGCCGCAGAGGCTCAGACCATGGTTTCGCTTTGGCCCGGCGGATTGGAAATGCGCGCCGTGACCGCCGTCACCTTGTTGATTTTCGTCGGCGCCATGAGCAAGTCGGCACAATTTCCTTTGCACATGTGGCTGCCCGATTCCCTCTACGCGCCGACGCCCGTCCACGCGCTGTTGCATGCGGGCATCATCAATGCCGGCGGATTTCTCCTGAGCCGTCTGGCGCCGCTGTATGCCCTGAGTCCAGGCACGATGCATGTCGTGTTCGTCGCCGGAATGCTCACAACACTGCTGGGCTCGTCGATGATGCTGGTCCAAAACGACATCAAGAAGACGCTCGGTTATTCCACTATTGGTCAGATGGGCTTCATGATCATGGAATGCGGCCTCGGCGCCTACGGCTTGGCGATCTTCCATCTGATCGCCCATGGCCTATTCAAGGGCACCATCTTCTTGAACTGCGGCTACGTCATTCACGCCGCCCGCCAGGAACCGAGAGTTCCGCCCCCCAGTGAAGCGGTGGAAAGCGCCGAGTTTTCGACCCTGACTTGGTTGACGGGTTTCATCACGACTCTGATTCTGCCGTTGACGATCCTGCTCGCCGCGCACGGAATTCTCAATATCCCGCTGCGCGATTCCCACGGCACCGCCATCTTCCTGTTTTTCGGGTGGGCCACTTCGTCGCAAGCGATTCTTACGCTCTACCGGCTTAAAGCCGTTGCCTCCTGGAAAGTGGCCGTGGCGATGCTCTCCGCCCTAGCGTTGGTCGTCGTCACTTATCTGTTGGCCGCAGAAAGGTTCACCCATTATCTGTTTCCCGGCCCGGGCGAGGTGGCGTATCACTTTAGGGCCGGCGCTTTGCCGGTCTTCGTGTTCGATCTATTGGTCACGGTGTTCGCGCTGGTCGTCATCTTTGGTTGGATCCTGATTTATGCGACAAGCCACGGCAAAACATTTCGCACCCCTCCATGGATAGACGCGCTGCAGGTGCGGCTCTACCTCCTGCTCATCAATCGTCTCTATCTCGACGCGCTGTCTTTGCGACTCGGCGCGCTGTTTAGGCCGGCCATCGAGCGCGCCAATGGAAGCCGCGTCTTTGTCTGGGTAGCAGGCTCGATCGCCGCTGTTCTGGCCCTATTCGCCGCAGCGGGAGCGCCCGAGATGGAGCCCATGCAGATCGCTCAGCTGATCGTTGTCGCGCTCATCCTGCCGCTCTTTCCATTGCATGGAGCCTACATTGCCGCGCTGACGCGCGCGCCGGGATACACCGCCGTTGCCCTGGCGTTGATCTTGCCGGTCGCCGGCTCGTACGGCCTTGCGGTCTTATCAAGAGACCTGCCGGCGGAAGTTGTTCGTGCCGCGAACGTGCTGGCCTTGGCGGGCGCGCTCTACGGATCGATCAAAGCGTTAGGCCAGGTCGAGCTGGCGCGCCTGTTGGCGTATATGAGTCTCGCTTTTTACTCTGTTGTCTATTGGAATCTCGCCGCGGCGAAAAACCTGGCTTTGCCAGTGTCCAGATATGTCGCCGCGGTCTCGCTGCTCACCGCCGGTTTGTTGTTGGCCTGGCAGCGATTGCGTCGGCGCTATGGCGAGCTGACCATCGCCAGCGCACACGGTTTGGCGCGACCCATGCCGCGTTTTGCCGTGGTGTGGTCGCTGCTCGTCATGGCAGCCGTCGGCCTGCCCCCCTTCGCGCTATTTCTTGGTCATGTCGAACTGTTGTTGCAACGCTCTGTCGCGCTCTCATGGGGGCTGGGCGTAATTTTGCTCACGTGGTTTTTAGCGTCTTGGTATCTGTTTCGAATGATGCAGCGGCTGCTCTTCGGACCGCATCGTTCCGACCTCCGCTACGAGGATCTGCGGGCCAACGAAGTCGCATACTTTACCGCCTTGCTGGCGCTCCTGGTGTTTCTCGGCGTGACGCCGGCAAGGCTGCTCGAATCAAGCTTTCGGACGGAGTTCCATCGAACCGCCATGGAGAGGATGCTGTGGCACAAGTAATCCCGGAGCGCTTCAGCGAGAGCCAGCGGATGGAGCTGAGAACGCTGATCCGCCTGTCGGGCGAGATCATCTCCTACTATTGGCCCATGCGCACCTTTGTGCACCACAATCCGCTGCATGGCTTGGAAGACCGGCCCTTCGAAGAAGCCGTGCGACTGGCACAAAAGTGGTTAGGCGGCAGCGGCTATCTGAACGCAGAAACGCTGCGCGGTTATTACCGCTCCGGGCGGATTTTGCCGCGCCACCTGGATGCGGCTCTGAGACAGCGGGCTCTCGCGCAGCGCGTCAAAATGGGAGCGCGCGAGATCACGCACCGGGATGTGCTGCGCGCCTGCCTCTTGGGAGAAGTCTCGGCGCCGCCCCATGACAGCCTCGAGATTTCGCTTCGGCGCCATACCGATCGGGTTACCATTCGCACGCTTGCGCAGATTTTGTCGCGCGCCCAAGAGCACCCGTGGAGTGCGAAAACGGCGGAGGCGCAACCGGCTCGTCCAGAACTCCAAACCCTGGCGCGCTGGTGCGACCGGGCTCTCGGCACGCACATCGCCGAACAAATCAATCGCGAGCTGGTCAAGTGGTGCGAAGCATTCTTGGACGAAGGCCACGCGACCTGGTCGATGCCGGGCCGCGAAAAGGGGTTCTACGGCGCCTGGAAATTTCTCGCTGAACGCGAGTGTTCTCCATGCGGCCTGAAGCACAGCCGCAAGAAGTTGTCGCGTTTGCCGGCGCAGGCGGATGATGCGGTGCTCCAGAGTCTCAGCCTGCTCGGCATCCCTGCGGAGCGGTGGCAGGATTACCTTTCACTGCAATTGGCCGCTCTCGCGGGCTGGGCCGGCTTTATCAAATGGCGCGCCGACCAGGACGAGTACGAATGGCAGAAGGCTTATCCCATTGATCTTGTCCAGTATCTCGCCGTGCGCCTATGGTACGAACGCGAGCTCGTCCAAAGCGCCTGTCAGCGTGCTTTCGGCATCGACGGCAACATGCAAGCATTGAACGCGGAGACAGAAAAACTCCGTGGGCCCGCCTCCCACGCCGCCGCGGGCGTAGCAGAGCGCGATCACCTCACCGACGCGTGGCGCTTGGGTGCCCTCGCCCGAGCCCTGGATTTGGAACCGGGGCTGCTGGCGCAGACACAGCCTTCGCACCTGCGGCTGCTGCTTCAGTGGATCGATGATTTTCCCGAAGAGGAGCATGGCCCGATCTGGCTTAAAGCTTTCGAAGCGGGATACCAGGAGCAGTTGCTTGATAAACTCGGGCTCAAGCTCGGAGACTCCATCGTTCAAGCGCCTGAAACGCCGCCGGCGCACGATGGCTCGAACAACGCCGTCGAGCAGCTCACCGTGCGCCCTCAGGCCCAAGTGGTGTTTTGCATCGACGTGCGCTCGGAACCGTTGCGGCGCAATCTGGAAGCCACGGGCGATTACGAAACCTTCGGTTTCGCCGGTTTCTTTGCAGTCGCCATCCGCCATCAGGCGCTCGGCAGCCATCATGAGACCGAGCAGTTTCCGGTGATTCTGACCGGTAAGAATTTCGTGCGCGAGATTCCGCGGACCTATCAGGGGAAATTCCTTTCCAAGAGCCGGCGCCGCGAAAAGCTTCTCGAGGCGTTTCACACGTTGCTGTACGATCTCAAGGAGAACGTATTCACGCCTTACGTGATGGTGGAGTCGCTCGGCTGGTTCTACAGCCTGCCGCTCGTCGGCAAGACTCTTTTCGCTGCCGGTTATCGAAACGCCAAGGACCGGCTGCGGCGCAAACTCGTTCCTTCGGTGGCGACGACCCTGACGGTGGACAAGCTTTCGCGCGAAGAAGTACAGGAGATGCTGGCGGCCGAGCAGCGCGCCACGACACGC
>DATFGJ010000193.1:0-4257 GCA_035249585.1 Lacipirellulaceae bacterium | reverse complement strand
GGGGAGGCGATCTGCGGCGTGAAAACGCGCCGTCACTCGGACGGCACGTGTATCTAACCCACTACACTCTGCTAAAAGCCGAACGATACGGAAATGCTGCTTCGCGGGCTGTAGTAATAGTCCGGGTAGCCATAGCTGTAGTACCGTGGGTACCCGTAGTAGTACGAGTCGTAGTACCGCGGTCGATAGTAGCTGCGGTAGTACGAACGGTACGGCCGGTAGTAGCTATATCGCGGTCCGTAGTAATAGCTGACATACGGTCGACCGCGATAGCGCCAACCAGCGTCCGCCTTTTCAGGCGTGGCAACGGTGGCCGTGCTAAACGCGGCGGCGCATGCCAATGCTAAGATGATGCGCTTGAACATTTTTTTACTCCTCGAATTTCGAGAATGCTCGCGTGACGCGAGGTTGATGTTCCTTACCAAATGTTGTTCCTCGCAGACCTATAGATGCAGACAACGTGCCAAACGACATTTTGACGCGTTTGTGCAATGATGCCGCTCCAGAGCCGTTAAAGTGACGTACCGACGGAATGCCGTGGCAGCGCCTTGAGCTTCAATGGTTTGATGACAACCAGCGCTGTTTGATTTCCAGAAGCTGCTCGCGAACTGGCAGCGCTTTGTAATAGGGATCAAGTGGAAAGCAGCCCGAGATAAGACCGTTGCGCGGAGCGGTCGTGCAATCGCTGAACGTACGGCACACGCGCTTGCGCGCGAGCTCTCTACCGGCAAGCGTGTCGGCCGGCAGCTCCGGATAGGCGAGCACCATCCGCCCCAGGCCCACGAAATCAGTCCAGCCCGCGCGCACCGCAGCCTGTGCGACATTCGGCAAATACTCCTGCAGGTAACTATAGCCGGTTCCAACCATCGGCACGTGCGGCATCGCCTGTTTGCATCGGCGCACAGTATCGACCTGCCGCGCGACTCCGACAAGCGGATCCTCGGGCGGTAAGTAGCCATCGATCGGCGGGAAAATTGCCGGCCGCTGGATGTGCGGGTTGTAATACGGGCTGCCGCATGTGACGTTGAGCATCGCCACGCCGTGCTCAACAAGTGTGCGCATCAGCGCGAGCGGCTCCGTTAGGTCAATTGAAAGCGGGTCATCGGCCGAGCATCCGAAGCCGCAGTCATACGGCACCAGCTTTTTGAAATCCATCGGCCGCCCGATCTCACGACCCGTCGCATACGGCACAAAGTCAAACACGCTCAGCCGCACGCCGATCATGAGCTGGGGCAGCTCGTCGCGCACGCGGTCGATGATGGTCAGCAACAAACGCGAGCGGCCGGCCAAGTCGCCGCCGTACTTTCCCGGCCGCCGGCGGGCGCTCAAAAACTCATGCAGCAAGTAACCATGGCAGGCTTTCACGTCGACAAATTGAAAGCCCACGTCGCGCGCCAATCGGGCCGCCGACACGTAAGCGTCCACCAGCTTATCCAGCTCAGCATCGCTGAGAACGACGTGGTTGTCCGCCGGATCGATCTTGAACTTGGCGTCGAGCAGCGGGTGATGATACGCAATTCGCGGCGCGCTCTTATGATGATCGTCCGGTTTGCAGAATCGGCCTGAGTGCGTGAGCTGCAGTCCAACGACGAGCCCATCGAGCGAACCGAACGCTCCGCGGTGAGCCCCGGTCAACTCGTGCAAGAGCGCCGCCAAACCCGCGCGGTTCGACTCGGTGGCCAGCGTCTGGTTGGGATTTGCCCGTCCATCCGGCCGCACAGCCGCGGCTTCGCCGCCCCAGATCAGCTTCGCGCCGCTGAGTCCGAAATTGCGCCAGCGCCGGAGCGTGTGCTCTGAAGGCGAGCCGTCGCGGTTGGCATCCCACCCCTCCATTGGGTGAATGCACCAGCGATTAGCAATCACAAACTGCCCAACGGTCATCGGCTGAGCCAACGGCGAGCTTTCGGCGGCCGACATCACCTGCTCATCCACGGGCACATTCAATGCCAACTCGCCAAGTCTTGCGCGAAACGCCGCGACGTCCTTCAGCTGAGCGACTTTGGGGTAGGTCGTAGCGTCTGCCATGTTAAGAACTGGTGTCGTGAATTATTGAAGTTGCCCGAAGCGTATTTTCAGGACGGGGATTGTTATTCAGCCTGCAACGGTCCGATGCTATACTTTGGCGCGATAAAGTACTTAAAATGCCCTTTCAGGAGCAAAATAGGGACGATCCCAAACACTGCCCATGGCAATCCCCACGCAAATCGTAATCGCTTGCATCGTCGCGTCGATGGTGGCCGCATTTTTCCTCGGCGTGCTCGGCAAACGCAAGAGGTGAAGCTGTCCTCATCGCCAATACGCTCCAGATAAACGTGCCCGAACACGACCCCAATTGTGGCGCTGCTCGATTACGCAGCGGCTTTCGTCCTGACGAATGCGGTAATGAGCCCAATGGCAATTGCAGCCAAGTTGAGCGCAAGCAGCAAGGACCGCAAGCGGATTCGCGGCGGCCCTTCTGCATCGGCGACTGCAATCGCGAGGAAGCGGAATACGCCAAGCGCAACGAAGGACGCGAAACATACGAACATCATGGCAGTCATTGTTGCGCCGGCAGTCGGTTGCAGTTTCCACCATAGTCGGTCGCGGCCATAGCTGCGTCCATAGCCTGACGCCATGCCGCGCCGTACATAATCCTCGTTCGTGGACGGCTTCTTCGCGCCAAACTATTTCGCAAAAAGCCGAGCCGTTGTATACATTCAGGTATGACGATCAGGTACTGTCCCAGCTGCAAGGGCGTCGGGTTTGTGCGCCGCACCGAATATACTGCCTGCCCCGATTGCGGCGGCACCGGGCGGATTACCGGCCGTAATTGCCCGGCCTGCGACAGCCGCGGCACGCAACCCGTCGAGCTGCATCGAGTCTGCGAAACCTGTAACGGCACTGGTCTGCGCTTCCCGGAACCGCCGGCCGCCTAGGTCCCACGCCAGTACTTGTTTAGGGCCCCCTTCGCGACGCCGATCTGGGTCACCATGTCGTGCCTCTAGCCACTTCAGCGAACGGCGTGTAACCCGAAAAGGGTATAGCCCGTCGACTGTCAGCAGCCGACACTTCAGGTGCAGTCCCCATCGCGTCATGACCAGATATTACTGTCCCGTCTGCACGGGCGCCGGCTTTCTGCGGCGCGTCGAAGAATATCCCTGCGCCGAATGTGGCGGCAGCGGCGGATTCTATGGCCGCACGTGCCCCGGCTGCAACAGTCGCGGCACGCAGCTGATTGAAAAACACCGCGTTTGCGCTGCATGCGAGGGAACCGGTCGTCGGATCCCCGCTGCGACGACCGCAAACGCTGACGGGCCTCCCGCTGGACGAACAAGTTAACATCGAACGCCTGGTGTAGAGACAGCCGATCTAGATTTTTGAAAACGCCATGACTATGCTGATTCCGGGTGGGCCTTCTCTTCTAAAAACTCAATCTTGAGTGGTCATATGACTGGCTGCTCCGAATGCCAGGGAACGGGCTACGTTCTCTCTCTGGAAACCGTATTCTGCCGCGCCTGTGACAGTACAGGAAAACTGCTCGACTCCATTTGCACTTGCTGCGACGGTGCGGGAGAGCAACGAGTCGAGATCAAGGTGCGATGCTTCCGGTGTTATCCTGAACGCGTTGACGTGCACTCTCTCAATAGTCCACATGGGAGTTCTCGGCGGAGCGGTCGCGGTCCTGGTCGTTAGCGCCATCGGCGCCTCGCGAGCTAGCTCATGCCTCGCGCCCGCAATGTCTCCTCCCGAATAGGAGCTCACTGATGCGCGGTGGATTTGCGATGTTACTGCTCCTCGTCGCGGCATTTTGCGTGTACGGCTTTTTTGCCGCATTTGAGCCCGGCCCAACGCATATTTACTTTCGCATTGGCTATCCAATTGTCGGTATCGCGTGCCTCGCCGGCGCGTTTGCCCTGTTGATGGGCGGTCGTCGCCGCTAGGCCGGCACACTAAATGACCCGCCACCGTTTTCGGCGTCACCGGCCGTTCTCCTTTGTTCCGCCTTGGGATTTGATCAGATGCTCAGAATTCCCCTGGGGTTTTGCGCACCTGATGGTGATGGACGTGGATTTCTTTTGGTCATGTGCTTGGCGAACGGCAGACGGTTTCGGGCCAGGCTTTTGAATTTCGCCTCACTCACATTTTTTCTTTTTTCTGGTGAGGCGAAATTCGGCGAATTTCGCCTTGCGCGCTTGTTGCAAGTCGTTTGCTGGTTGCTGGTTGGCGCATGGCGGTGCGGCGAAAATGCCTGAATTTCGCCTCGGGGGTGGTGCAAAA
>DATFGJ010000192.1:0-5453 GCA_035249585.1 Lacipirellulaceae bacterium | reverse complement strand
TCACTCGCCTTGGCCAGCTCGCAGCGAAGGCTCGCCAATATGGATACTGCCTTTGCCGTGTTAAAGCCAAAACTATGAGCGTTGCCGAATCCACCTTATTGCCGCCCGATCTCATGGCCCAGCTCGAACGTCTCGAGCTGGTGACGCGCAAGGTATTTCGTGGGCGGATGAAGGGCGAACGGCGCAGCAAGCGCAAAGGGCAGAGCGTCGAGTTCGCGGACTTCCGCGGTTACGTGCCGGGCGACGATCTGCGCTCGCTCGATTGGAATCTTTTCGCCCGGCTCGACAAGCTCATCGTCAAGCTGTTTCTCGAAGAAGAGGATTTGCACTTCTTCACCTTGATCGACGCCAGCCTGTCGATGGATTTCGGCGAGCCGACCAAGCTGCAATACGCCAAGCAGCTCGCCGCGGCGCTGGGCTTCGTCGGCCTGATTCGCACCGACCGCGTGCGCATCGAAACGCTGGGGCAGCCCGTGCACTTGAGCGCGCCCACGCTGCGCGGCCGGAAGAGCGTGTGGCGGATGATCGACTTTATCGAGGGCATCCAGCCGGGCGAAACGGCTTCGCTGGCCGAAGGAATCAAGAAGTTTTGCCTCCGCAACGCCGGCAAGGGCATCGTCGTCTTGATCTCCGACCTGATGGATAAGAACGGTTACGAGCCGGCGCTGCGGTACCTCGTCTCGCAGCGGATGGACGTATACATCATTCATGTCCTCAGCCAGGAGGAGCTCGACCCCGACGTGAAGGGCGACCTCAAGCTGGTGGACGTCGAGGACCACGACATTGCGGAAATCTCGGTTAGCGCGCCGCTCCTGGCCCGTTACAAAGCGACGCTCAACGCCTTCGTAAGCGGCGCCCAGGAGTTCTGCAGCCGCCGCGGAATGAATTACCTGCTTGCCAACAATCAAACGCCCGTAAAAGACTTAATCGGCAGCTATCTGCGGCGCCGAGGCCTTGTGAGATAGTTGCGGCAATTGTTGAACCACAAAGGCACGAAGGACACAAAGTTATGCGATGACCTAAGACAAGCTTCGTGTCCTTTGTGTCTTTGTGGTTCTATAGACACTCACCACTCGTCACCATGTTCGAATTTTTCCGCAATACGTTGGCGCCGTGGCAATGGGCGCTGCTCGCGCTCGTCCCTCCGGCGATTATTGCGCTGTATTTTCTCAAGCTGCGCCGCCAACCGCTCGAAGTGCCTAGTACCTATTTGTGGAAACGCACGATCGAGGATCTCCACGTCAACAGCCTCTGGCAGCGCCTGCGGCACAATATATTGCTGTTCTTGCAGCTGCTGCTTATCGCGCTGGCGATGCTTGCGCTACTACGCCCCGGCTGGCAGGGCACCAAGCTCGAAGGCGACCGGTTTATCTTCCTGGTGGACAATTCGGCCAGCATGTCGGCCACTGACGCCGAGGGCGCCAAGAACCGGCTGGAGCAGGCCAAGACGCTTGTCGGCGGCCTGATTGACCAGATGGAATCCGGGATGACGGCGATGATCATCAGCTTCGCCGACACGCCACAGGTCGTGCAGGAATTCACGGACAACCGCCGGCTGCTGCGCGAGCGCCTGGCGACGATCGAGCCCACAGTCCGAGGCACCGATCTGCACGGCGCGCTCGACCTCGCCGACGGGCTGGCCAACCCGGGCCGCATCACCACCGAGGAAGGCGGCGCGGAAATTGACGTTGTCGAGGCGCAGCCAGCCACATTGTACATCTTCAGCGACGGCCGGTTCGAAGATGTGAAGGACTTCGCACTTGGCAATTTGCGTGGTGCTAAAGCCGAAGACCCACCGATTTACGTCCCAATTGGCTCCATGGAAGCCGAGAACCTGGCCATCACCGCCTTCTCGACACGCCGCAGCGACGCCAAGCCGGAAGAACGGCAGGCCTTCGTTCAGGTTATGAACATGACAGGCACGGCCCAATCACCTGTCGTCGAACTCGAGTTGAACGGCACTTTTCTCGACGCGAAGCAACTGGAGATTCCGCCCGGCGAATCCGCCGGTGCGGTGTTCCCGCTTGCGGACGCCGCCGGCAAGCTCACCGCCCGGCTCAAGTACGAGCTCGCCACGCCCACCAAACGCGACGCGTTTGAGCAGGATGATACCGCGTATGCCGCGCTCAACCGGTCCGATCCAGGGCGAGTGCTGCTCGTAACGCCCGGCAATGTTACGGTTGAAGGTGTGCTCGCGACGCAGCGCGCCGGCCGGCTTTCGAAAATCGAAATCAAGACACCGACTGAGCTGGAGTCGGACGCGTACAAACGCGATTCCGACGCCGGCGCGTACGCCCTCATCATTTACGACCAGTGCGCACCGGCCAAAATGCCGCGCGCCAACACGCTGTTCATTGGCCGCTTGCCTCCCGCGGTCGCTTGGTATGAACAAAATGATCCAAGCAATTCCGAGATTGATCCCGAGGCGCGACCTGCGGCCGCCAGCGAGCCCGAAGTCGTCTCTTTGCCCGATATCATCGATTGGGACCGCTCCCACCCGCTATTGAGCAATGTCGAGTTGGGAAACGTCGGAGTCGGCGACAGCATCGTGCTCAATCCACCGACCGGTGCGACGGTGCTCATCGATTCCACCGCCGGGCCAATTGCGGCGATCGCCCCTCGTGACGCATATCAAGACGCCGTGCTGGGCTTCGAGATCGTCGGCAAGGATAAGGACGGCGACATGGCGTACAACACTAATTGGCCGCGGCGGCTAAGCTTCCCGACGTTCTGGCTCAACGCGCTCGAGTACCTTGCCGGCGGCAGCGAGGAATCAGAACTCGCCTCAACGCGACCCGGCCGGCCCGTGGAGCTGCCCGCGGTCGCCAACGAACGAGAAATTACGGTGGTCGATCCGGCGGGCCGTGAGCACACAATTCGCCGCACCGGCGACGACCTCTTCCAAATCCACGACACACAGCAGTTGGGAGTTTACGAAGTGCGGCGAACGGGCCAGGACACGGAACGATTCGCCGTCAACCTGTTCGACCGCCAGGAGAGCGACGTGCGCCTCAAGCCCAGTCAGGACGAGGAGGGAGGTAACTTATCACCCGCCGACATCCGCATCGGGAACGTCGACGTGGCGGCAACAGTCGGCCGCACGCCTTCGCGCAAGGAGGCCTGGAAGATCATTCTGGCCTGCGCCCTGTTTGTCCTGGTGTTCGAGTGGTATATCTACAATCGCCGTGTTTACATGTGATTGCGAGGCTGCGCCGATATTGACGTTCACGTTATCAAACGAATACGTGGCACCCTTCGATTGACTTACGGAACATCAATAAACCGCAAGCGGTTGGAGGATCACGGCTACGAAAGCACGATTAATCGATGAAGCTTTTCAACCGCATCGTGGAGAACGATCTCATCCGGCGCGTCAGCGCGGCGGAGTATCGTGAGCGCATCAAGGACGTGTACGGCGGCCGGCAGGGCGCTTTTCTCAGCACGGCGAGCATGATCTCGCTGCACATCCCGCTCGGCAAGCGGCTGATCCGCACGCGCAAATTTGACCTGCGCGGCATGAAGTCGATCCTCGACGTGGGCAGCGGTGCCGGACAGATCGCCGGCCACTTGCTGCAGTACGCCGATGCCGATGCACGGATCACCTGCATCGACCTGTCGCGTCAGATGCTCGCGCGAGCTCGCCGGCGCCTGGCGAGCGACCGCCCGGCCTACATCGCCGCCGACCTGACCGCCCTGCCCTTCGCCGACGCATCGTTCGACGGCGTGACCTGCGGTTACGTGCTGGAGCACGTTCCGGACCCCGCGGCCGGGCTGCAGGAGTTGTCGCGCGTCATGTGCGCGGGCGCTCGAATGCTGCTGCTCACGACCGAGGACAACTTCTCCGGCGCCTGGACGAGCCGCATCTGGTGCTGCCAAACGTACAACCGCGAGGCGCTCAAGCAGCTTTGCACGTCGCTCGGTCTGCGCTGGAAGAAAGAGCTGTGGTTCACACGAATGCACCGCGCGATGCGCGCCGGCGGCATCTGCGTCGAAATCGAAAAGGCGTAGGTATTGTGCCACAATAGCCCGAAGCGTAAGCGAGCGAGAATTCCAACGTCCCTCGCTGACGCTTCGGGCTACGACGTGCCGCCCTGCAGCACCAAGATTGCGATCTCAGCCGGGCAGTTATAGCGGACCGGCGTGAGACAAGCGGTGCCGCGGCTGACGTGCATCACGGTGTTGCCCGAACGGAAGGCGCCCGAAGCGTAGCGCACGCCGTGTTTGCTCGGCGCTAACACCGCGCCGAGCAGCGGCAAGTTCACCTGGCCGCCGTGATTATGTCCGGCCAGTATCAGATCCACATCGTGTCTCCGGGCCCAGGCGAATTGATCCGGCGAATGGGAGAGCACGATGCGAATGGGCAAGCCGTCGCCATCATGCGCCGGACAATCGCTCAAATCTGCGGCCGGCGGATACCACGGCAACTCATTGCCGGCCAGCACGATGGGCGTACCGCGAATCTTGGTTAGTTGCCATTTCCCGCCTACGTGAACGAGACCTGCGCCCGCCAACCGTGAATGAAGCTGCACTTCATCAACATGCTTGTCATGATTCCCCAAAACATAATAAACGCCGTCCGTGGCACGGAGCCGGCCGAATGTGTCAGGAATCCAATCCAGGCACTCATTCCGCTCAAGCAGGTCGCCGGTTATCGCCACGATGTCCGGTTCGCAGCGATTCACTTGTTCAACGACGTGCTCGAAATAGGCTTTCGTGATTCTGCCACTCATGTGCAGATCCGACAGGTGCGCAATGCGCAGCCCCCTTTGCTGGCTCGCTAATCGCGGAATAGGCAATTGCTTTTCCTGGATGCACAACTGAAACACCTGATTGCCCGGCAACCGGCTGAGCCAATCGGCCACGCCCGGCGCCGCGAGGGCACACTGCGCCTGTTTCCGCACGTCGATCGTCGTCGTGTGGTTCGCAGCAAGCGCCCCGCGCCGTTCCGGATGAATGGCCAGCCACCATCGTTGAACAATGGCAACGATGCACAACATTGCGCATGCGGAAAGATAAATCCACGCGGCACTACGACCGAGTGTTCCGAATCCGTTGCCATTTGCCATAAAAAGCGCGGCTGAAACGGCGAGCGTTACGGTCACCAACGCAACCGCGCAAAGCAATGTCAGCAGGTCGACCCAACGCCGCTGGATGCCAAACGCATGCACGCGGTTGACGAGCGATGCCCAAAGGATGGCGTGGCCCAGTCCGCCGAAAACGAGTGTCAGCCAATAGAGAATCATCGGTGCTGGTGACTACAAGGAACGTGCAGCGACGCCGTGTCATCGCAATTGTACGTCTCACGCCAGGTGGGCGTAATGCCGGCGCGAGTGCGGCAGGTCTTTAGCGGTCGGCGGGCTGCTTTGCGCCTGTCGCGATGACAATTTGCTCGACTGCCTCGAGCAATTGGTCGAGCCGAAACGGCTTGTAGAGCACGGCCTGCAGGCCCGACT
>DATFGJ010000191.1:0-8449 GCA_035249585.1 Lacipirellulaceae bacterium | reverse complement strand
GATTCGCAGAGCGGGCGTGCGGTCGCGCACTTCGACCTCGATCATGTTCGAGCCGAGCAGGTGGCCGGCGTCATGGTAGCGCATCCAAACCTGTCCGGCAGGCGAGAACCACTGGCCGCGGCCTTGCGCTTCAAGCAGCGCGACGGTTTGCTGCACATCACGTTCTTCGTACAGCGGCAGGGCCGGTTTGTGCTTGGAGAAACCTTTGCGGTTGGCGTACTCGGCATCCATCTCCTGGCAGTGGGCCGAATCGAGCAGGATGATCTGGGTGAGCTGGTTCGTTGCCTCCGTGCCGAAGATGGGCCCGTCGTAGCCCTCGCGCACTAGCCGGGGCAAATAGCCGGTGTGATCGAGATGGGCATGCGTGAGCACGACCGCGTCGAGCGATTTCGCGTCGAACGGCATTGGCCGCCAATTCAGCTCACGCAGCTGCTTGAGGCCCTGGAACAGGCCGCAGTCGATCAGCACGCGCGCGCCGCCGGCGTCGAGCAGGAACTTCGAGCCGGTGACGGTTCGGGCGGCGCCGTGGAAGGTGAGTGTGGCCATAGTGAGACAACGATTTTACACGGGTGGCTGGGGCAACGCCCAAGCCGAAATCTTCTGGGGCGATGCCCCAGGCACCCTCAATTGGTCGAGTCAAACAGCTTACTACAGCCAAGGCGTCGCTAGCCCAATTAAAACGAACGCGATCGCGAAACAGGCTTCGATTAGCGGGTGCTTGATCGGTATGCGTGAACCGCAATCGTAGCATCGACCACGGAGCAAGAACCAGCCGATGATCGGCAGATTGTGGTACCAGCGGATTTCGTGATCGCACTCGGGGCAGCGAGATCGCGGAAAGACGAAGCCCTCGCCGGTGCCCAGCCGATCCCACACCACGGTGAGGAAGCTGCCCACGCAGCCGCCCACCGCGGCAAGCCACAGGATGGCGAACCACCACATGGCGTTGGTGAGCAGCTGGTCGGTCGTGCGGAAGGATGCGGCTACGATGGTTGCCCAGTCGATCATCAAGAAAGTGTACGCCATTCGGGCTTCTCAGATTACCCCGTGAAGCGGGCCGCCGGGCGCGGCCAGGGCGTCGACTCCGCGCGAGATGTCCGGGTCTTCCACCAGCGGCGGGGCATGATGGGCCTTGAGTCGTGCGTCGATTACCAGCGGGCCGCGGCAGCCCCAATGCTTGTCGTGGATGAAGGAATCGATGCCGTGGATATCGGCCGCTGGGTTGGCGCGCGTGAAGGTGACCCAGAGGAAGTTGCGGAGCGACTCGGCGACGAACTGGCTGTCGTCGACGATGACGATCAAGCGAAAGCCATGCATTGCATCGTCGCGAGATAATGTGGAGCAAAATCGGTCCATTGCGCTCGTCGCAAGGTCCGATTTCGGATTTTGGATTGACTTCGGCGAGCTCAGTCGAGCCGCGGATTGCGAAATTGCGCTAGCAGCGCGAAACTGCGGCGGATCGCACTGTGGGCCTTCGATGGCGAGAACGCCGGGAAGCGCGACGCGGGGATTTGTGAAGCCTTCAGGCACTCGCAGGTTGCCGGATAATTCAGTTGCTAAATTGAATTTTTTGGGGCCGACGGCCGCGATGACGACCTTCGAGCCGGCGTTGATTTCGCCGCCCGAGTAATCGAGTGTGTCGATCGTGGTCTCGGTTTGAAAGTGCAGGTCGCGCGTCCAATCGGCGCGCTGCAAGATATGACGCAGAAATGCGGCGATGTCGTCCAGCCTGAGCTGCGGATCGTCGGCCTGATTGGCGATGAGCAAGAACTTAGCTAGCGACAGCTGGCCTTGGCCCAATATCGCGTTCGCCTGGGTGAGCAGCTCCTGCGGCCGCTGCGTTTGGGCGAACGGCCAGTAGCGCTCGCTGCCGATGGCCAACAGCAGCGGGTGAACTCCGGCCGCATCGACCGCGTGCACGCCGACGACGCCGGGCAGGACGCTGGGAATCACCGGCCCGGTCAGCTCATGGATTAACTGTCCGAAGACGGTATCTTCCTGTGGCGGCCGGCCGACGACCGTGAACGGCCAGATCGCATCGTTGCGGTGATAGACATGCTCCACGCGCAGCACAGGAAAGTCGTGCTGCAGGCTGTAGTATCCCAGGTGATCGCCGAACGGACCTTCCGGCAGAAGCTTGTCGGGCACGACGGTTCCGCAGATGCAAAAATCGGTGTCAGCGTGAATGGGCAAGTCACCGTCACTCTGGCCCTCTCCCAAAGGGAGAGGGAGCTTGGGCCGGAGCATTCGCACGCGCCGGCCGCCCAGTGCGCCGGCAAACGCCAGCTCGCTCATGCCTTCGGGCAGCGGAAGCACCGCGGCCAGCATCATGGCTGGCGGCCCGCCAACGAAAATGTTCACGCGAAACGGCTGGCCGGCCTGGATCGCGGCCGCATGATGGACCCCGATCGAGCGATGGATTTGATAGTGCAGGCCGACTTCACGGTCTGGCTCGTAGCGTCCACCGGAGAGCTGCACGCGATACATGCCGAGATTCGAGCGGCGCCAACCGGGCGCGCGGACATCCTCGGTATACACTTGCGGCAGCGTAACGAACGCGCCGCCGTCCTCCGGCCAGCTAACTTGCTGGGGAAGCTGCGAAATCGTCGCTTCATTCGCCGTGACGGCCGCGCGGCGCACGAATCGCGGAATCATGGTGAGGGCGCCTCGCGAGGCGCTCGCATATCGCAGCGGGCGGCGCAATGCGGCTGTGGCATCAAGCTTCAATTCAACGAGGCGGCGGACTCGCTCCAGGCTGTCGCGGAACATGAAGCGGGCGCGGTCGATCGTACCGAACAGGTTGCTCACCATCGGAAAGCGGCAACTGCGCACGCGCGTAAAGAAGAGGGCCGGGCCGCCGGCCGCGCATACCCGCCGGTGAATCTCGGCCACTTCGAGCCGCGCGTCGACTTCGACGTCGATCCGCAACAGCTGACCGTGACGCTCGAGATCGTCGACGCAGTCGCGAAGTGTGCGATAGCCCATGATTGAGGATGCAGGATGCGGGATGCCGGATGCGGGGCGAAGGCAAGATCGCATTCTAGATGCGCACCCCGAATCCTGCATCCTGCATCCTGCATCCTAGGGGCTAGCGCCTGATTTTGCGCTGCAGGCGCAAGCCTTCTTGACCGTGATAGGTCAGCAGCAGTGCCCCGACGGCTGCGTGGTCGGCGAACAGGTCGAAGATGACTTGCTCTTCCCCGGGCCAGGGGTAGGCGAAAACGACGTCGAAATCATCCGGGTCAAGTTGCAGCTGTTCATAGCCGTCGTGGCCGCCGCTGGAGAGCCAGGTGACGTCGCCCGCCAGGTCGAGGCGCGGCTCGGAGCCGGCTGGAACGAAACTGCCGCAGGCGAATTCGGCAGCGATGTGATGCTTGTTGGCCAGCTCGTCGGCAAGGCTGACCAGCTTCGGTTCAATTTCGATGCCGGCTGCGTCGAATCCAAGCCAAGTCGCCAGGCACGTGACCACACCGGTTCCGCTACCCCACTCCAGGAAGCGGCGGCCGGTTGCGAGGTTGCCCGATTTGATCCCGACTAGAGCCCAATACACGAGCTCGAAATCGCTGGGCACGAAAGCCGGGATCGAGGCCCGCGACTCGTCCTCGAGCGAATCTATTTGCGTTTTTGCGTCCACCAACAATTCGGCAATATTAGCTGGGATGGCATCCGAATTGGGCGCAATTTCGATTTCGACGAGCCGCATGAGTGCACACTACACGCGAATGGCTACACCAAGCCGCCACATGATCCAGCACACCAGCCACCAGAACGCGACCGTTGCCGACGCATAAGCCAGCGAAGCCAGCTTTGCGCCGGCGATCCATGATGCAAACAGCGTATCATACAGCCAATCGTGCGCGCTCATGGATCCGACCCCAATATTGTTCAGGAGAATGGCGGCGAGCCCGGACGCGACGAAGACAAAGATTGCATTGACGCCGACGATCTCCAGCGGCCGTGCCAGCCGCCAGCGGCCCCACACGTCGAATATCAAGATACACACGGCCAAGAGCTGCATCGCCAGGCCGCCGGTCAACAGAACGAAGCTGCTGGTCCAAAGTTTCTTATTGATCGGAAATGCCAGGCCCCATGCAAGCCCGGCAATGGCACAAATCGCCCCGCATGCCAGAAGCAGGAGGACGGTCTCAGGGGTTGAGCCGCGGCGCTGAATCGCCAAGCCGGTCCAGTAGCCCAGCAGCGTCGTGACAACCGCCGGCAGCGTACTCAAAATTCCTTCCGGCTCGGTGTGCTCGTCTAGCGTGCCGGTTTCGGCATCGTAGGTATACATGTGCCGCGGCGTGAAAACGGATCGATCCAGGAGGCCGGCAACGTTTCCATCCGGCGAAAGGTTGCGCTCGTAGTTACCGGGTTGGGGAAGAAACGCGAGAAGGCCCCAATAGCCCAGCAACAAAACGCTGGCCAGCGCGGCCTGAGCGCGAATCGGGTAACGCAGCGCGACGATTGAGACAATGAAATACACCACGGCGATGCGTTGCAGCACGCCCGCAATTCGCAGCGTGGAAAAGTTGAGAGAGGGCGCGTCGCCGAACAAGTAATCGGCCAGACGGACGAGAATTCCTGGCAGAACGCCCAGGAAAACGAGGATGAGCGTCCGCCGCGCGATGCGCCGGTATACGGCAGGTTCAACCCGCTGGCCGACGCGATACTTTCGCAGCGAGTAGGCGAGCGACGTGCCCACAATGAAGAGGAAGAATGGAAAGATTAGATCGGTCGGTGTCCAGCCGTGCCACCGAGCGTGCGCCAGCGACCAGTATTGCTCGCCCCACTTGCCCGGATTATTGACCAGGATCATTGCCAGGATCGTTAGGCCGCGAAACGCATCGAGCGACAGCAGCCGGGTGCTGGCCGCCTTGGCGGACGTAGGCTGCGACGACGAAGAATGGCGACCGCTGGCCATGGAAGACGCTTAGTATATCGCCCAGGCGTTGGGCGTCCCAGCTACTTGCGACGCGCTTCGGAGTCGCGGTACGCTGTACGGCGTGGTACTTTAACCATCTATCAGAACGAAAAAACCGGCAAGTGCGCCAAGATCGCCAAGAAAAGGACTCGCGGGTTTCTTGGCGACCTTGGCAGTTTCATCTAGTTAGTGCTCTTAGCCAAATCACGCACGAGGTTGTCACATGGCGGCCAGGACTATCAATGTCGGTCTGATCGGTACGAAGTTCATGGGCAAGGCCCATTCGAATGCTTACTTGAAGGTGGGCAAGTTCTTTGACCCCGATCCGGCGCCGGTGATGAAGGCTATCTGCGGCCGGCACGCCGATGAAACGGTCGAGTTTGCTCAGCGTTTCGGCTGGCAGAGCCACGAGACCGATTGGCGAAAGCTGTGCGAGCGCAAGGATATCGACGTAATCGACATCGCCACACCCGGCAGCTTGCACTATGAGATGGGCGTGGCCGCGGCGAAGGCGGGCAAGCACGTTTATTGCGAGAAGCCGCTGGCGCTAAACTTGAAGCAGGCGCGCGAGATGCTTGATGCGGTGCGGCAGGCCGGCGTCGTGCACATGGTGAACTTCAATTACCGCTGCGTGCCGGCGCTCGCGCTGGCGAAGCAGATGATCGACGCCGGCGAGATCGGCGAGGTGCGGCACTTCCGGGCCACTTATTTGCAAGACTGGCTGGTCGACCCGAAATTCCCTATGAACTGGCGGCTTCGCAAAGAGGTGGCCGGCACCGGCGCCAACGGCGACCTGAACGCGCACCACATCGACATGGCTCGGTTTTTGGTCGGCGAGATCGGCGAGGTGGTCGGCATGCAGAAGACGTTTATCACGGAGCGGCCGGCCGAAGGGCGCTCGGCGGGCCTCACGGCCACTGCCGGCGAAGGGACCGAAAAAGTAACCGTGGATGATGCCACCCTGTTTCTAGCGAGGTTCAACAAGGGGGCGCTCGCGTCGTTCGAGGCGACGCGGATGGCGCCCGGCCGCAAGAACTACAACCGCATCGAGGTGAACGGTAGCCGCGGCTCCGTGGTGTTCAACTTCGAGGAGATGAACACGCTCGAGTATTACAATTGCGGCGATCCGCCGGGCCGGCAGGGTTTTCGGCGCATCATGGCCACCGAGGGCGTTCACCGGTTCGTGCCGGCGTGGTGGCCGCCGGGGCATATACTCGGCTACGAGCACACGTTCGTGCATGCCGTGTACGAGCTGATGGGCGCAATCAATAAAAAGCCCACGATCATGCCTGATTTTCGCGACGGGGCACGCTGCGTAGCCGTGCTGGATGCCGTCGAGAAATCGATCGATTCGCGCGGCTGGGCCAAGATCGAAACCGTGGAGTGATTGGACTCCCTGCGGGAGCTGACGGCCGTTCACGATGAACTTTTCACTCCGCACTCTGCTCGTTTTTATGGCGGCCGTGGCCGTCGTTTCGGCGAGTCTTGTCTCGGCCTCACCGGTTGTCGGCGACCTGTTTTATACGCTAGGCCTGCTGACGGTTCCGTTTACCGCCATCGCCGCGCTGTATCTACGTGGACCGCAGCGCGCCCAATGCATCGGATTTTTGATTGTTTTTACAAGCTACTTCTTTCATACACTCTGGCCGACCGAAATTCGCGCCACGTGGTTGGTGGCTCAACGTACGGGGGACCTCGATATTCCAACGCAAAGCCCGATTACCACGCGCATGCTGAGTTTTCTGTTCCTTGGCCTGCATGGTGAGCTGGAAAGCGACGTGGACTATGGCACAACAGGCTACGATATCGCGATGAGATTCCTCGCGTTTCAAACCGTTGGGCATTTTGCGATCGGAATCGTGCTCGGGTTCATCGGGGGCGCGCTTGCGCGAAGATTTGCGTTACGGGCGGCGCCGACGATAATGGACGCCGAGCGGAGGACGTTGCCATAAGTTCTCATTCATCTGCGGATATTTATGTCGAGGCGTTTTCAAATTGCTCGAGTGGCGAACCTACCGCCGATTGAATGCCCCTGCGGCCAGGCGCGGCGGGCGTTTGTCGACGAGCCGGAGCAAGTGGCATCGCTTCACGTAGTGGATATTTCCGTCGACGCTCGGGTTCACTATCACAAGCGAATGACGGAAATTTATTACGTCCTCGAAGGCGAGGGACAGATCGAACTGGATGGCGAGCGGTACGCCGTTCGGCCGGGGGACGCGATCCTCATCAAGCCGCTCTGCCGCCACCGGGCCATTGGCCGGCTGCGTGTGCTCAATGTGCCGGTGCCGGCGTTCGATCCGGAGGATGAGTGGTTTGATTAGGTCGCGACGCGCTGCCACAATCGACTGGTCGCTGAAGCGAGCAGCCCGTTGCAAACCAAATGGACTTATGACCCTTTGGACTAAGTGACACATGAAGAAAATCAAAACAGGCATCATCGGCACCGGTTTCATTGGCCCCGTTCATGTAGAGGCCGTGCGCCGGCTCGGGTTTGTGGAAGTGGCCGCCGTCGCCGAGCGCGGACAACAATTAGCCCAGGCCAAGGCCGATGCCCTGTCGATCCCCAAGGCATACGGCGACTATCACGACCTGCTCGCCGACCCGGAGATCCAGGTTGTGCACAACTGCACGCCGAACCACCTGCACTTTGAAATCAACAAGGAAATACTGGCGGCCCGTAAACACATCATCTCCGAGAAGCCGCTGGCGATGAACTCCAAGGAGTCGCGCGAGCTGGTGCGGCTGGCGAAGGACGCTGGCGTCGTCAACGCGATCAACTTCAACTATCGCTACATGCCGCTGGTGCAGCATGCGCACCAGATGTGCCGCTCCGGCGAGGTGGGCCGTGTGTACGCAGTGCACGGCTCGTACCTGCAGGACTGGCTACTTTTGGAGAACGATTGGAACTGGCGGCTGGTGCCCGAGCTCAGCGGCGAATCGCGCGCCATCGCCGATATCGGCAGCCATTGGTGCGACCTGGTGCAGTTCGTCACCGGCATGAAGATCGTGCGCGTGATGGCCGACCTGGTGACGATTCATCCGACGCGGAAGCGGCCGAAGGTCGAAGTCGAAACCTACGCGGGCAAGGTGCTGCGGCCGGAAGATCTTGAAGACGTGCCGATTGGGACCGAGGATTACGGCTCGATCCTCATCGAGTTCGACTCGGGCGCGCATGGCGCTGTGACGATCAATCAGTGCGCCGCCGGTCGAAAGAACCGGCCCTATTTCGAGATCGACGGCAGCAAGTGCTCGCTATGCTGGGACCAGGAGCGAGAAAACGAGCTGTGGATTGGCCGCCGCGACGGGCCGAACCAGACGGTTCTCAAGGATCCCAGCTTGCTCTCAACGCCGGCGCGCGAATACGCCCACTACCCGGGCGGGCACAATGAAGGATGGGCCAGCGGCGCGAAGAACCTCTTCCGCAATATTTACGGCTTCATCGCCGGCACGCGCAAGGGCGGCGATTTTTCCACGTTCGCCGATGGCCACGCCGAAATCGCCATCTGCGACGCGGCGCTGCGCAGCTCGCGC
>DATFGJ010000190.1:0-6633 GCA_035249585.1 Lacipirellulaceae bacterium | reverse complement strand
GGAACGTTCTATCTGCCGAACCGCTGGCCGGCGGCGTACGGACTCTGTGGCGAGAGCGATGTGCCGCAAGGCTGGCTGCGCCAGTTCGTGTATCCGTTTCGGCGGCGGTCGAAGACGGCAACGCTCGCCGCATCGAACGCTTCATGTGAGGATCGCGTCTGAAATTGACGTTCCGCATAAAAGCCTCCGCGCCAAATTTGAAGTCCAATCGCCAGGTCGATATATTAGGACCAGTTCCATAACCTCATGGGGCAGGCATACTTGCCTGCCTTTCCTGGCAGACAGGAATGCCGGCCCACCCGTTTGAAACCGCTTCAAGTCGCGGCAGACCAGCGTTAACGAGTCGATCGCAATTCACGTGCTGAGGAGGTCGTCTAATGAGATTCGTGGTCATATTTATTGTCATGCTCGCCTGCGCACTGCCTTGCCACGCGCAGCTCGTTCTCAATCCGGGCGACCGACACGTCTTTACGTTTACCGAGCTGCCGGATATTCAAGTGGGGCAATTCGGTTTCTCGCCCTCGGGCGGCGTGTCGTTTCACCTGTCCGACTTCGAATCGGGAACGGATCAATTGTTATTTCACATCTTCGAGGAAACGCCCGACATGCATTACAACGCCGGCGGCATCGCCGAGGCTACGACTGATGGAACCGCAGAGCCGAATGCTTTTATCGACTTCGATGGGGGCGTTTTCTTTGAAATGCTGGCTGGGTCGGTAACTCTTCTGGACATGACCTTCTTCTTTCAGGAACCCATCAGTGACACCGAGTCGCGCCGCTATACGCGAACGATCATTCCGGCGCCCATTCCCGAGCCGTCTTGTGCCATGCTTTTGTTCGCCGGACTGTTGACCGCTAGCTCGTCGCGCCGTCGATGCAGATGACGGAACTATCGAGGTTTGCGCGGCGGATGAGCCAGGTTTATTGATTTGTGCCCGGTAAACCTGGGCTTCCGTCGGGCGCCCGTGGTTCAATAACAGCGCAGCGGTTTATCATGGCTGTATTGAAATGCGGGCTATTCGTCCATGAGCCACGACGTCGAATTCCGGATGACTTACCCATGCTATTTCCTTTGCGGCGAGCGAGGAGGATTGGTCTGCGTCACGGTCGACTTTGTCACGTGCCTGTGCATGTTCACGGACGCGGCCAGGCTGCAAGCGTTCCAGGAGGACCGGGTTGCCCGGCAACAAGACGACATTGCCTTCCCTCTGGAAGTCGCCTTCGCCACGTGCCACAGTTACGACGAGCTGATCGATCGGCTGTCGACCGCAGAATCTGAGCTGGCGGCCTCGGGCATTCATCACCTGGCAATCAATCCGGCGCCTGGCCAACCGGCCGCCTATATCACGATTCGTGAGTTCATTGACGCGCTGCCGCGCGATTAGCTCGGCGGCTGGGTGTTTCTTGGCATTTCTATCGGGAACGGATCAGATGCTCAAAACTCTCCCCATATTTTTGAGCACCTGATGGTGAAGCATCCGAAGCCAGATCACGTTTCCTAACACTTCGAAAGCGCGCAGAATTGCCATGTTTGCTTAGCCGGTAAGTGGCGGGCTCCTGAATTTCGCCCCACTAAATTTTTTTCTTTTTTCTCGTGGGGCGAAACTCGGCGAGTTTCGCCCCACCTGGTTGCTGCAAGTCGTTTGCTGATTGGCGGTTGTTGCGTGGGGGTGGGGCGAAATTGCCCGAGTTTCGCCCAGGGGGTGGGACAAAACTGTCCTCAGGTGGGGCGAAACTCGCGTCGCTCTCCGGCGATCAACCTCGATGTTCCGCATCCGATGCGCAAAAATACCCCACCTATTTTTTGCGCAACTGATACGATTCGGCACCGAAAACCATTCACGGGCACAAGCGCCGTTGACGCTGTCGTCACTGGGTCGAAAGAACATGCCTCAGGCCTCTTTGATCGGGCGACAGGGGATAGGGAACGGATGTATATTATCCGCTGCTAACACGCTAACCGAAGTGGTGGCCGAAAACAAGAGAATTTTTCGGCCGGGGCGCTGGTGGCCGAAATGAGGGCTTGACAGCGCGATTTAGCAAATGGTGTTTCCGCATTTGTTTCAACGTGCGAGAATTATTCAACCCGTTGGCGACTCAATTTACGGAGGAGAATTATGAAACATCACCGTTGGCGATGGCTACGATCCAGCCTGCGCAGCGTGTTGGTTCTGATGCTTGGAATTGCCATTGGGTTCGCTTTGAATTCGCAGGCGGTGCGTCGTCTGCTGTCTCAGCCAAGCGAAGCACGAATTAGCCCGCCTTCGGAATATGTTATTGAACCGCCGGATGTTCTGGCGATTCGAGCCGAAGGCGACTTCTCCACCGAGTATCCGACGATTGCTGGCCGCCATCTCGTCGGTCCTGATGGAAGAATTAACCTGGGATCGTTTGGCCAAGTCTTTGTTTCAGGCATGACAATCGAGGAGGCCCGTCAGGCAGTTCAACGGGTCGTGTCGCAACATACGACATGGTCGTCTGTCTCGATTGACATCCATGCGTATAACAGCAAGAAGTACTACGTAATTATTCAAGGACCGGGGAAGGTCGATACGGTGCATGAGTGTCCAATCACAGGCAACGAAACAGTCCTCGATGCCGTCGCTTGGATTGGCGGTATTTCTCAGTTTTCAAACGTCGATTTGCGAATTGCTCGACCATCAGTAAACGGCATTGGTGCCGAGCAAATTCTCCCTGTCGATTGGGCAGCTATTACGCAAACGGGCAATTCAGCGAAAAACTATCAATTGTGGCCGGGCGATCGACTCCTCATATCGCGCGCGAGTACTAAGCACAGAAATTAGTTTGTTAGACACTCTCAAGGCGGCGTAGTTTTTGAAAGTTGCCTTCGGCACTCGGCGCGGCGAGTAGCACCCGTGCGATTAAATCTCACTGCTGGACCACCCTTCCGATGGTGCCCAGCCAGCAGTGGCACCCGACCAGGGTGTCGCGAACGAATGTCAAGCGATATACGCTAAGGGCAACTGGAGAATCGCATGCAGACCTTGCTGCTCCTTTCTTCGCTGGTTGCGGTGCTTTCGGTTGGCATGTTCGTGTTGTTTGAAATCGCTGTGGCACACGCGGGCAACGTGCAGCCTTTGAAGGAAAGCGAAATCGACGGCGTCCTGGCAAAACTCAGTGTCGTCATCCCGGCTCGGAATGAAGAACAGGACATCGAGGAGGCATTGCGATCGGTGTTGGGTCAGAAGGGTGTCGCGCTGCAAGTCGTTGTCGTCAACGACCATTCGACCGACAGGACTGGAGAGATTGTGCGGCGATTGGCCGATGAAGATGCCCGCATTACGATCGTCGAAAATCCGCCTCTCGCGCCGGGATGGCTGGGGAAACCGAACGCGATGCATCACGGCGTGGCGGCGGCCACGGAAGAGCTAATTCTGTTCACCGATGCCGACGTTGTTCATTGTCCCACATCCTTTGCGACGGGAATCGCGATCCTGAGGAACGAAAAGCTCAGCTTCCTCAGTTTCACTCCGCGTATTGTCTGTGAGTCGTTCTGGGAGAACGTCCTCGTTCCCTTGCCGCTGTTCCCGTTGACAACCCAATGCTTAAAGGGCGCCAATGACGCGAAGTCGGCCGACGCATGGGCCGCAGGAGCGTTCATGCTCATCAAGGCCGACGTTCTGCGGGATGTTGGAGGCATCCAGTCGGTCAAGTCGGCGATTCTAGATGATTCGGAACTTGCCCGCGTTGTTAAGCGACGCGGGCACCGCGTTGGCTATCATCTTGCACCGAGGCTAATGCATGTTCGGCTCTTCAAGAGCAACCGTCACGCATTCTGGGGCCCGACGAAGAACGCGATCGCCCTTACGTTCAGCCGTCCATGGATGGCAGTCCCCGCGATGGGACTTCCAGTGTTGTTCATTTGGCTTCCAATCGCGGCGGCGCTCGTCGGCTTCTGGGCGAATGATGCGCGACTGATCGTGGCTGGGCTGTTTCAACCTGCCGCCGACTTGCTGGGGCTGGTCCGGATCAGGCCTTACTGCAAATTTCAATGGCATAAGGCGTTTTTCTTTCCGCTGATCGTCATTCCCATCGTCTGTGTCTTAGCGAAAGCCTTCTATGAACAACACATTCGCGGGCAACACGTCTGGCGTGACCGCGTGATTGACCTGGCAGACTCGGGCCTGCAATGACGGACGCCGAAGCACGCCCAAGTTCCGCCGTCGTAGCATGGTGGGCACACGGATATCCGATCCGCTGAACCCTCCCCGTGCCCCTCCGTAGAAGGGAGGGGAATTGATTTACGTTGGTGGATTCTCAAGCAGCCAATCTTCGAGAATGATGTGCTTGACGGCTGGTGCTCGCAGCAACGCCGCGCGGCTTGGCAGGATGGCCGACAGCCACTTGCGCCGCGCCAGGCCCGCCGCCGCGCGCATGCCCATTTTGCCAAGCGAGCGGCCGGCCGTTTGTTCCTGCACGTTTTCGCTGAGGCGGTTGAACGTGGCCGGGATGAGGTTCGGGTCGGGGCCGATGTGGATTACCGTCGTGATGCCGCTCGCCAGCGTTTCGTAAATTGCGTCCCACAAGCGCTGCGGGTGGTCGACCCAGTCGCGCAGAATGTCGCGCGCATGGTAGTCGTCGTAGCTGCGCTGGCCGGTGACCATCGAGAAAATTGGAGGGCAGGGCGGTTGAAAGCCGCCGGGCATCGAATCCATCATCACGGCCGCGCGGTCGGGGATATGCCGCTGGCGGACAATCGGAGTGTGCAGCGGCGGCCAGCGGTCCGGGTTCATGCGCACGTGGGCCGGGTCGGGCAGGAACTCGTGCATAGTGGCTTTGAACCGCGTCACGGTTTCGTTCTGGCCCAGGACCAGGTACGTGTTGGGCGAGAGAATCGACGAGATGCCGATCGTGCCCCCGCCCTCGGCGGTGATCTGCCGGCACAGGCGGCGGACGTCGAACTCATCGATGGCCGGCCCGCGCGAGAACAAAACGCCCATGCGTACATTATGAGCGAGCGCGGCCGAGTCGGCGGCCATGGTAACCGGCACGCGCAGCACATCGCCCCAATCGAACACGCCGCCACAGGCCACCGCCGCGAGTTCGCCCAAGCTGTAGCCGTAGCTAAGCTTGGCCTCGCGGTACAGCGCGCCGTGGAATTCCTCGAGCAGCTGCACTTGGGCCAGCTCGGCTGCAAAGATCAAGCCGACCGCCTCGGCATAACGATCCAGGCCCGGTTCAATCTGCTGCGACACCAAGGCCGCCAAGTCGACGTCGCGGCCGGTGATTTCCGCGCAGATTTCGCTGCAACGCTTTAGATAGCGCCGGACGGTTGGACCATATGCCGGATGCGTCAACAATTCGGCCGTACGCCCCAGGTTCGTGATGTTGTAACCGCGAAAGGCGAATGCGGTGTTGGCGATGCGGAATGGGGGCGAAGAGGGCATTGAACAACGCTTCTAAATGGACGGAATGAAACCGCCAAGATCGCCAAGAAAACGCAGCCGCCAGTATTATCTTGGCGTCTTGGCGTTCTTGGCGGTTCAATTGATTCGGCGCAATAAAAGCTCCTAACAAATTGAACCGCCAAGTCGCCAAGTACGCCAAGGAAGACGGAAATCAGCAGTGAATTCCTTGGCGTCCTTCGTGTTCTTGGCGGTTTTATTCATTCTGTTAGATGGCTCAAACTAATTCCCGGGGTCGCTACATGCATCATATCGGATTAAAGATGCATTGGCCGGCGCGCCTTGGCTGATTGGTGCGATAATTCGGTTCGTAGCATCTATGCTTGCGAGTGGCAAGCCGGAGGGCGGCAGATGCCGACGTTCCGTTCCTGGTTTCACTGCGCGTGTGCCAGTTCGAACTAATCTTGTGTGTGGCATTCAGCCCGACGAAGCGACGCGTCCGCCAGAGGAACGCATCGAAACGCCAAATCCAATTGCAAACGCGCTGGGGCGCGCCAAAACGGAGAATTTGCATGTTGACTGCCGGTGCCATCATGACGTCCGACGTGTTAACGCTTGGGCCGGATTCGTCGATCGAAGAGGCGATTGAAACACTGCTGGCCAGGGAAATCAGTGGCCTGCCGGTCGTCGACGCTGCTGGGCGTCTCGTGGGCGTGATCACCGAATTCGCCCTGCTGGCGGTGGCCTACGACCAGCGCGTCAAAAATCACACCGTCTCGCAGCACATGACGCGGGACGTGATCACCGTCGATGTCAACGACCCGCTGAGCCGCGTGGCGGACGTGTGCATCGTGCACCGGGTGCGGCGTGTGCCAGTGATGAAGAATGGCCGATTGGTCGGCCTGATCGCCCGCCGCGACGTATTGCGGGCACTTGCGGGCAAAGGCGCCGCTCTCTGCAACTCCTAGTCGGCGACCGGTTCGTAAATCACTGGGTGCCATGCCTACGGGTTTGCGCGGGCATGGGCGATTCTCGACGGGTATATGGCCACTTAAGAGCGGTGGCCATGGCATCCGCGGTTTATAAAGAACACGGTCAATAAAGCCGCTTAGTGCGTGCCGCTGGTGTGCCCGATGACGCGATGCGTCGTCCCGTCAATTTGATAGGCATTGCCGGAGACCGGGCACGTCGGGGCGCCCTCCGGAAAATAATCCGGGTCGGCGCCGATATCGGATAAGTCGTTGGCCGGCCAGCCGCCCGTGTGAAG